>CADBTW010000076.1 GCA_902797695.1 uncultured Sutterellaceae bacterium | reverse complement strand
TAGAGCTTAAAGCCTCTTTTTATTGCTTAAAATCAGAAACCCCTTGGAGCTTCCAACCAAGGGGTCTCATGAAAAATTCAGGCTAGGCGGGAGGAGGGCCGGCGCTGCTCGCCTCCCCCTGTGGGAAAATCCACTTCGCTTCAGGCGCTTCCGCCCTGCGGAAGCCTTTGGAAGACCGGGGCAGACGTCCTTCGGGCGGGACTGCCGGAAAGAGGAACAGAAATGGTTATTGAATCGCTTCTCGACACCGACCTCTACAAGTTCACGATGATGCAGTGCGTGCTGCACCAGTTTCCGGGGGCGAGCGTCCGCTACCGGTTCAAGTGCCGGACGCCCGGCGTGGACCTCAGGCCCTACCTTCCCGAGATCAACGAGGAGATCGACCACCTCTGCGGCCTGAAGTTCGCGGAGGACGAACTCGCGTACCTCGCTTCGCTCCGCTACATCAGCCGCGACTTCGTCGACTTCCTCAGCCTTTTCCACCTGAAGCGGAAGTACGTGAGCGCGGTTCCGAGCGACGACTACCCCTGCGGAATCGACATCCAGATCCAGGGCCCGTGGCTCCACACGATCCTTTTCGAAATCCCGGTGCTCGCGATCGTGAGCGAAGTCTATTTCCGGCACAACGGCCCGGGGGACGACTTCGCGGAAGGGAAGAGAAGGCTTGAGGAGAAATGCCGCCTCGTGCTCGCGGAGCCCGACAACGACGGGCTTCTCATTTCCGACTTCGGCGCGCGGCGCCGCTTCTCCCGCGAGTGGCAGCGCTACGTGGTCCAGTACCTCGCGAAGACCCTCGGGAAGCACTTCACGGGGACAAGCGACGTGCTCTTCGCGAAGGAATTCGGCCTCATCCCGATGGGAACGATGGCGCACGAGTACCTCCAGGCCTGCCAGGCCCTCGGGCCACGGCTTCGCGACAGCCAGACCTACGGCTTCGACATGTGGGCGAAGGAGTACCGCGGGGACCTCGGGATCGCGCTTTCCGACGTCTACGGCCTGAAGCCCTTCCTGAAGGACTTCGACATGTACTTCTGCAAGCTCTTCGACGGCGCCCGGAACGATTCCGGGGATCCGTTCGCCTGGGGCGAGGCGATGATCAGGCACTACGCGGAGAACAAGTGCGATCCCCGCAGCAAGACCCTGATCTTCTCGGATTCGCTCGACATCCCGCGGACACTCGAGCTCTACCGGCGCTTCAAGCACCGCATCCGCCTCGGGTTCGGCATCGGCACGAACCTCATGAACGACGTCGGCCCGAGGCCGCTCAACATCGTGATCAAGATGATCGAGGCGAACGGGCAGCCGGTCGCGAAGATCTCGGACACCCCGGAAAAGGGCATGTGCGAGGACCCGACGTATCTTGCCTACCTGAGGCAGGTGTTCGGGCTGGACGAGAAGGCTTCTGCGTAACAAGCCGTTCTTCAGAAAAAAACCGGCGCTCGAAAGCGCCGGTTTTTTTTGTGCTTGCCCAAAAAAATTACGGAGAAAACCAAAATAAGGCTTGACGGTCTTTATATACAATTGAACCAATGCCCCGGCAGGAGGGACCCGCACGCCCGGGCGCGGCTTTTGGCGCGCTGCGAGGAAGCCGGCCTCCCCCGTCAAGGAAAACGGAATCCGGGATTCGCAGAGCTGAACCCCGTTTTAGGAGAAGAGTCTGATGAAGCTTGATAACCTGGCAAAACTCGTGCTGCCGCCCGCCGCAGCCCTGCTGCCGGCTGCCGCAGAAGCGGCAGAACTGTCCGGGGCGGACCTGTCGCTCGCGTGGGCGATCCCGTTCGCGGGCATCCTTCTTTCGATCGCGCTGATCCCGCTCGTCCTTCCGAAGCTCTGGCATGACCACTTTGGGAAGATCTCACTCGGCTGGGCGCTCCTCACCGTCATCCCGCTCGCGATCGCCTTCGGGCCGTACAACAGCGCGGTGTCGCTGAACGAGGCGATCGTCGGCGACTTCATCCCGTTCATCCTCTTCGTTGGCACGCTCTTCGTCGTCGCGGGCGGCATCAACATCAACGGGAGCTTCTCCGGGCGCCCGGTCGGGAACCTCGCCTTCCTCATCACGGGCGCGGCACTTGCGAACATCATGGGCACGACCGGCGCCGCGATGCTCCTCATCAGGCCGCTCCTCAAGGCGACCGAGCACCGCAAGTACCGGATGCACACCTTCATCTTCTTCATCTTCATCGTCGCGAACATCGGCGGCTCCCTCACCCCGCTCGGCGACCCGCCCCTCTTCATGGGGTTCCTGCGCGGCGTGAACTTCTTCTGGACCCTCGAGCACATGCTGATCCCGATGATCACGACGGTCGCGATCCTCTCCGTGATCTACCTCGTGATCGACACCATCTGCTGGAAGAAGGAGCATCCGGAAGGCCATGTCGTCTCCGAGAAGGGCGAACGGGCGGCGATCCAGATCCGCGGCGGCGTGAACTTCATGCTTCTCGCGATCGTGATCGGCGCTGTGCTTCTCTCCGGCGTTTGGAAGTCCGACTTCAGCGTGACGTTCCTCGGCGTGACGCTCTACGGCCAGGGCCTCGCCCGCGACGGCATCTTCCTCGCCTGCGCGGTCGCCTCCATGGTCCTCACTCCGAAGGATGTCCGCGCGATGAACCAGTTCTCGTGGGACCCGATCTTCGAAGTGGCGAAGCTCTTCGCCGGGATCTTCGTCTGCATGGGTCCGGTCCTCGCGATGCTGAAGGCTGGAGCCTCCGGCCCCTTCGCGCAGCTTGTCGCGATGGTCTCGAATGCCGACGGCACCTTCAACAATTCCGTCTTCTTCTGGCTCACCGGTGCGCTCTCCTCGTTCCTCGACAACACGCCGACCTACCTCGCGTTCTTCAACCTCGCTGGCGGCGATCCGGTTGTGCTCATGGGAGAGGACGCCGCGACCCTCATCGCGATCTCGATGGGCGCGGTCTTCATGGGCGCGAACACCTACATCGGCAACGCCCCGAACTTCATGGTCCACTCGATCGCGAAGAGCCGCGGCGTGAACATGCCGTCCTTCTTCGGCTACATGGCCTGGAGCGTCTGCATCCTGATCCCGACCTTCATCCTGGTCGACATCCTGTTCCTCGTCTGAGGACGGATCAGGAAGGTTCGGAGCGCTTTCCCCCGCCCCTTTGGGGGTGGAGGAGCGCCCGGCCAAAAGCCGCCCGGTGGCCCCTTCCTTCGCGAGGGGGATCCCGGGCGGCTTCGTTTTCCTCCGCCTGAGGATCCCCGGGAAACTTCCGGTTCCCGGCCGGGTAATGCACCGGATTCCGCTTTGCGCTACAATGCACGCTTTCCACGATGCATGGGTTCTAACGCCCGCATCGCCTGTCTATTATTTTTAGGTTAGAAAAATGGCTGAAATCAACAAGCAGGAAATCGTCAAGCAGTACCAGCGCGCCGAAGGCGACACGGGTTCGACCGAGGTTCAGGTTGCCCTCCTCACCGCCCGCATCAACGGCCTCACGGAGCACTTCAAGACCCACGCGAAGGACTTCCACTCCCGCCGCGGCCTTCTCATGATGGTTTCCCGCCGCCGTAAGCTGCTCGACTACCTGAAGCGCACGAACTTCGAGTCCTACCGCAAGCTGATTGATTCCCTCAATCTCCGCAAGTAGTCCGGCTTCGAGTGCAGAATGCGAAAAAGCTGCGGCGCTGCTCAGGCTTCAAGGCCTGGACGGACCGCAGTTTTTTCTTTTTTTGGCAAAGGGGTTGGTCGGACGGGCGCTGATGGCTTCGCGCGTTGCGACATGGAGGCCTTCCCATCGGGGAGGGGTTCGATGCCGCAGCGTGCCGTCACAGACAAACAGATGGCCTGCCTGTCCCTCCCGACCAGAAAAGCCTTAACGCAATCAAGGAATTTTTAATCCCATGACAATGTTCAACAAGGTTTCCAAGTCCTTCCGCTTCGGCGACAACGACGTCACGCTCACCACCGGCGAGCTTGCCCGCCAGGCGTCCGGCGCCTGCGTGGTTCAGATGGGCGACACCGTCGTGCTCGCCACCGTCGTCGCGAAGAAGGAAGCGAAGGAAGGCCAGGACTTCTTCCCGCTCACCGTCGACTATGTCGAGAAGGCTTACGCGGCCGGCCGCTTCCCCGGCGGCTTCTTCAAGCGCGAGGGACGTCCGTCCGAGCACGAGACCCTTACCTCCCGCCTGATCGACCGCCCGATCCGCCCGCTCTTCCCGGACGGGTTCTACAACGAGGTCCAGGTGATCTGCACCGTCGTCTCCGCTGACCCCGAGGTCGATCCTGATATTCCCGCGATGCTTGGTGCCTCCGCCGCCCTCCAGATTTCCGGCATCCCGTTCAAGGGCCCGATCGCCGGCTGCCGCGTCGGCTACATCAACGGCCAGTACGTCTGCAACCCGCACACCTCCCAGATGCCTGAGTCGAAGCTTGATCTCGTCGTCGCCGGCACCGAGCGCGCCGTGCTGATGGTCGAGTCCCAGGCCGACCGCCTTCCCGAGGACGTGATGCTCGGCGCCGTTTCCTTCGGCCACCAGCAGATGCAGGTCGCGATCAACGCGATCAACGAGCTCGTCGAGGAAGCCGGCAAGCCGAAGTGGGACTGGCAGCCGCCCGCGAAGAACGAGGCCCTCATCGCCCGCATCCGCGAGCTCGCCTTCGACGGCCTCACCGCCGCCTACCAGCTCCGCCAGAAGCAGCCGCGCTCGGAGAAGATCCGCGCGGTCTACGACCTCGTCCACGAGACGCTCAGGAAGGACTGCGAGGCTGCCGGCAAGGAGCCTGACTTCGACCAGAACGAAGTTGACGGCATTCTCTTCGAGATGGAAGCCCACCTCGTGCGCGACCGCATCCTCCGGGGAGAACCCCGCATCGACGGTCGCGACACCCGTACGGTCCGCCCGATCGAGATCCGCATGGGCGTCCTTCCGCGCGCCCACGGCTCCGCGATCTTCACCCGCGGCGAGACGCAGTCGCTCGCCGTCACGACGCTTGGCACGAAGCAGGACGAGCAGATCATCGACGGCCTTACTGCCGAGAGCCGCGACCGCTTCATCTTCCACTACAACATGCCCCCATTCGCGACCGGCGAAACCGGCCGCATCGGCTCCCCGAAGCGCCGCGAAATCGGCCACGGCCGTCTCGCGAAGCGCGCCCTGACCGCCGTGCTTCCGGACTACGACGACTTCCAGTACACGATCCGCGTCGTTTCCGAGATCTGCGAGTCGAACGGCTCCTCCTCCCAGGCTTCCGTCTGCGGCGGGTGCCTCTCGATGATTGACGCCGGCGTTCCGGTGAAGGACCTCGTCGCGGGTGTCGCGATGGGCCTCATCAAGGAAGGCAACAAATTCGCGATTCTCACCGACATCCTCGGCGACGAGGACCACCTCGGCGACATGGACTTCAAGGTGGCCGGCACCGAGAGCGGCGTCACCGCGCTCCAGATGGACATCAAGATCGACGGCATCACCGAGGACATCATGAAGCTCGCCCTCGCACAGGCGCACGAAGGCCGCATGCACATCCTCGGCCTCATGCGCGAGGCGGTGGGCAACGTGAAGCGCGAGCTTTCCACCTACGCCCCCCGCATGCTCGTGATCAAGATCAACCCCGAGAAGATCCGCGACGTGATCGGCAAGGGCGGCGCCACGATCCGCGGCCTCGTCGAGGAGACCGGCTGCAAGATCGACGTTGAGGAAGACGGCACCGTCACGATCGCCTCCGCTGACACCGCGAAGGCCGAGGAAGCGAAGCGCCGCATCGAGGAGATCACGGCCGAGGTCGAAGTGGGCCAGGTCTACGAAGGCACCGTCACCCGCATCCTCGACTTCGGCGCGATCGTCCAGCTCCTCCCGGGCAAGGACGGCCTGCTCCACATCTCGCAGATCGCGAATGTCCACGTGAACAAGGTGACCGACTACCTGAAGGAAGGCCAGAAGGTTCGCGTGAAGGTGATCGAGGCTGACGAGAAGGGCCGTGTCCGCCTCTCGATGAAGGCTCTCGTGAACGACGAGAAGCGCGCCGCGGCCGAGGGCTCCGACATTCAGGAGGCCTAGTCGCCGGAGCGGTCGCTCCCGGTCCACCGGGCTTCTTTCCCGCGCTCCCAAGCGGGAGAGGGAACCCCGGCCGGGAACACCCGCGAGGGCAGGCGCTTCGCCCGGGAGATCGGGAGGACGCCTGCTTTTTCTTCTCCCGGGTGGCCTTGGAGCGGAATATTCTGTAAAATAGCCAGTCTTTCTGAGAAGGGAATCGGAAAATGAGCCGCACGCCTCTGGTTGTTGGAAACTGGAAAATGAACGGCTCGCTCGGGGCGGTCGCGTCCTGGGCGGCGAGCTTTCGCGCGCTCTGCGAGGAGGCTGCGCCTGGGTGCGAAACCGGGCTCTGCGTTCCTTCAGTCTACGTGCAGCCGCTTGCCGCGCTCTTTTCCGGCGAGCGGGCTCTCCCCGGGTTCGGGCCCGGGGCCGAGACCGTGAGCGACCGCGAGGAGCCCGGTGCTTTCACCGGCGAAGTGAGCGCCGCGATGCTCCGCGACGCCGGCGCCTGCTGGTGCATCGTCGGGCATTCCGAGCGCCGCACGCTCTTCGGAGAAACGGACGAGGTGGTCGCGCGCAAGGTTGCCGCGGCGCACGCGGCCGGCCTTCGTCCGATCCTCTGCGTCGGCGAGACGCTTGAGGAAAGGGAGGCGGGGAAGACCCGCCGCACCGTGCTCCGGCAGCTTGACGCCGTGCTCGGTGCCGCAGGAATCAGCGCGCTTGCGGGCGGAGCCGTCGCCTACGAGCCCCTCTGGGCCATCGGCACTGGAAAGGCCGCGGGCGCCGAGGACATCAAGCCCGTGCACGCTGTGATCCGCAGCGCGCTCACGCAGGCGGACAGGACAATCGGCGAAGGGATCAGGATTCTCTACGGCGGGAGCGTGAAGCCCGCGAACGCCGCGGGGATCCTTTCCCTTCCGAACGTTGACGGCGCCCTCGTGGGCGGCGCCTCGCTCGACGCCGGGAACTTTTACAGGATTTGCACCGCGCGCTAGGGCGTGGAAACAATAGGTTTTAAAGAGGTTTAAGCATGTCTCTTCTGATGAGCGTTGGCATGGTTGTGCAGGTGATTTCGGCCATTGCCCTCGTGGTGCTCGTTCTGCTGCAGAACGGCAAGGGCGCGTCGCTTGGCGCCGCGTTCGGTGCCGGCGCGTCGGGCTCCGTGTTCGGTGCCGCGGGCTCGGGCAACTTCCTCACCCGCATGACCTGGATCACCGTGACGATCTTCTTCCTGTCCACCCTCGCGGTGACGCTCGGCACCGGCGCCTTCACGCGCCACAACGCCCGCACGGCCACCGAGCAGGGCGGCGTGCTCGGAACGGTTTCTTCCGTCCCGGCGAACATCTCTGCCCCGGCCGCTGCCGGCAGCGCCCCTGCCAGCCAGCCCTCGGACACTGGGAATAACACCAATTCGCCTGCAAAAAACGAAATTCCCAGATAAAATCACAAGTCTCATGAAGCGGAACCTGTTCCGTTTCGTGGGCTGACAATTCATGCGGTCGTGGCGAAATTGGTAGACGCACCACTTTGAGGGGGTGGCGGAGAAATCCATATGAGTTCGACTCTCATCGAC
>CADBTW010000075.1 GCA_902797695.1 uncultured Sutterellaceae bacterium | reverse complement strand
GCCCCCGGCGAAGTGCGTGGAGCTCCTGAAGGACATCGGGATCTGCTTCATGTTCGCGCAGAAGTACCACGCCTCGATGAAGTATGTCGGCGGCATCCGGCGCGAGCTCGGGATCCGCACGGTGTTCAATATCCTCGGGCCGCTCACGAACCCCGCGCGCCCGACCCGGATGCTGCTTGGCGTCTACGACCCCTGCCTCCTCACCCCGATCGCACAGGTGATGACGGACCTCGGCGTGAAGCGCGGCATGGTGATCTATGGCGAGGACTGCTTGGACGAGCTCTCGATGAGCGCCCCGACCTCGGTCTGCGAGTTCAAGGACGGCTGGTTCAAGACGTACCGCGTGAAGCCTGAGGACTTCGGGTTCACGCGCTGCCAGAAGTCTGACATCAGGGGCGGCACTCCTGAAGAGAACGCCGCGACCTGCCGCGCGACGCTCTCCGGCGCCACGGGGCCGAAGACCGACATCGTGTTGCTGAATGCCGGTGCCGCCCTCTACGTCGCCGACAAGGCCAATAGCATCGCTGACGGCATCAGGCTCGCCCGCGACACGATCGCGAGCGGCGCGGCGCTTGTGAAGGTCAATGAATTCGCCCGCCGGAGCAACGAGGCCTAAATGAAAGCGAAGCTCTGCGGGATGCGGACGCTCGACGCTGCGCTCGCCGCCGAGGCCGCGGGTGCCTCCTTCGTCGGCTTCGTCTTCTGGGCGAAGAGCCGCCGGAGCGTGACGCCGGACGTCGCCGCCTCGATCTGCTCGAAGCTCACTCGCGTGAAGAAGGTCGGCGTCTTCGTTGACGAGGATCCTGATCGCGTGAACGAGATCGCGAAGGAGTGCGGGCTCGACCTCGTGCAGCTCCACGGAAGCGAAACCGCGGACTATGCGAGGAAGATCCGCTTCCCCGTGATCCGGGCGTTCCGGTTCAACGAAGCGTTCGACGCGCGGGACGCCGCCGCCTACCCCGCGGACTTCGTCCTTCTCGACAACGGCTCAAACAAGAACCCCGGCGGCACCGGGAAGCGCTTCAGCTGGGCGGACGCCGCTAAGGCCCTGGAATCAGTACCGGGGCTCCGGGACCGCCTCTTCGTCGCGGGCGGGATCGCGCCGGAGAACGTCGCGGAGGCTCTTTCGGTCTTCCACCCCTACGCGGTGGACGCGTCCGGGAGCCTGGAGGAGAACGGCGAGAAGTCGGTCGAACGAATCAACGCCTTCATGCGCGCGGTGCGCGACGCGAACGAAGCGGAAGAAGCAAAAGGCTTTTGAAGGAAAGGAAGCGAAATGAGGAACATCCTCGAGGAAATCGTCGAAGCGAAGCGCCCCGCGGTCGAAGCGGCGAAGGAAAAACTGCCGCTTTCCGAAGTGAAGGCGCGGCTTACGGTCGGAACGAGGCCAGTCGCCGAGAAGCTCGGGAACGCGCGCTGGAGCCTCATCGCGGAGTGCAAGCTCCAGTCCCCGGCGAAGGGCCGCCTCACGGTGACCCATACGGTGGACGAGCTCGCCCGAGTTTACGAAGCAAACGGCGCCGCGATGCTTTCCGTCCACACGGACCCGCATTTCCTGGGGAAGTCCGAAGACCTCGCGCGGGTGAGGAAGGAAGTGTCGCTCCCGCTCCTCCGGAAGGACTTCGTGATCGACCCCTACCAGGTTTACGAAGCGAGAATGCTCGGCGCCGACGCCGTCCTCCTCATTGTCCGGATCCTTCCTGAGGAAGTTCTGCAGCCGATGATCGACCTCGCCGAAGCGCTCGGGATGGACGCCCTCGTCGAAGCGCACGGAGCAGAAGACCTCGAGCGGGCCCTCGCCACCACCGCGCGCTTCATCGGGATCAACAACCGGAACCTCACGACCTTCAGGACCGACATCAGTGAAACGCTCTCGCTGATGCCGCAGTTCCCTTCTGACCGCATCGCGATCAGCGAGAGCGGGGTGCTCACGGCTGACGACGCCCGGACGCTTTACAAGGCCGGCTGCCGCGGGGTGCTGGTCGGGGAAGGGCTCGTGCGCGCCCCCGACACCGCCGCAATGGTCCGCGAAATCGCGGGGATCGCGAAGGAAGCGGAACCCTGAGGCCCAGGGGCAGCAGAAGAAAACAGACAGGAACACAACAAAGCAAAAAAAGGAAACCACCACCATGGCAAACGAAAGCAAAAAGGGGCGCTTCGGCGCCTACGGCGGGCAGTACGTACCGGAGATCGTGATGCCCGCGCTCGAGGAGCTCGAGGCGAGCTATTCAAAGTACAAGGACGACCCTGAATTCCAGAAGGAATTCAGGTTCTACCTGAACGAATACGCCGGCCGCCCCACCCGCCTCTATTATGCGGAACATTTGACGAAGCACTACGGCCGCGCCCGCATCTTCCTTAAGCGCGAGGATCTCCTCCATACCGGCGCCCACAAGATCAACAACGCGATCGGGCAGGCGCTCCTCGCGAAGCGGATGGGGAAGAAGCGGATCGTCGCGGAAACGGGCGCGGGGCAGCACGGCGTCGCCGCCGCGACCGTCGCCGCCCTCTTCGGGATGGAGTGCCACGTCTTCATGGGGTCGCTCGACGTCGAGCGCCAGAAGCTGAACGTCTTCCGCATGAAGTTGCTCGGCGCGAAGGTCATTCCTGTGAGCTCCGGCACGGGGACCCTTAAGGACGCGACGAGCGAAGCGATCCGCTACTGGGCGACGAACATCACGGATACGCACTACATCATCGGGTCCGCGGTCGGCCCCCACCCCTACCCCACGATCGTCCGCGACTTCCAGAAGGTGATCGGGGAAGAGATCCGGGAGCAGGCAAAGGAAGTGATCGGCGGCCTCCCCGACTACGTGCTCGCGTGCGTCGGCGGCGGCTCCAACGCGATCGGGACCTTCTACGACTTCAGGAACGATCCGCAGGTGAAGAAGATCGGGATCGAGGCCGGCGGCCGCGGGGACCAGATCGGCGAGAACGCAAAGACCCTCTCGGGAACGGGCGAGCCCGGCATCCTGCACGGCGCCTACAGCTACCTCCTCCAGACCCCGGACGGGCAGGTGGTCGAGGCCTACAGCATCTCGGCCGGCCTCGACTACCCGGGCGTCGGCCCCGAGCACTCCTTCTTCAAGGACACGGGAATCGCGAAGTACGTTTCCGTCACCGACAAGGAAGCGCTCGCCGCGTTCCAGCTCCTCTCCGAAACCGAAGGCATCATCCCGGCGCTCGAGAGCTCGCACGCCCTCGCGTACCTTGAGAAGCTGATGCCCGAGACGACGCCTGACCAGAACGTCGTCGTCTGCCTCTCGGGCCGCGGCGACAAGGACGTGCAGATGGTCGCGAAGGTGCTCGGCGAAAGCGTGGAATAAGGGAAGAGGAGGAACGAGGAAATGACAAGGCTTGAAAGGAAGATGGCGGAGCTTGCCGCCGCAGGGAAGAAGGGCCTCATCGTCTACGTGACGGCCGGGGCCCCGGACGAAGAGACTTCTGTCCGCGCGATCGTGGAGGCTGCGAAAGCGGGAGCCGACGTGATCGAGTTCGGGCTTCCGTTCTCGGACCCGATGGCGGACGGCCCGGTGATCCAGGCCGCGGCCGTGAAGGCGCTGCGGGGCGGGATGAATTCAGCGCGTGAGCTCGAGCTCCTGAAGGAAATCCGGAAGCAGACCGACGTCCCGATCGTCGGGATGGGCTACGCGAACCCGATCCACCACTACGGGTACGGGAAGTTCGTGCGAGACTTCAAGGCGGCCGGAATGGACGGCGTGATCGTCCCCGACATGCCGCACGAGGAATCGGCGGAGCTCCGCGAAATCGCGGCGAAGGAAGACTTCCACGTGGTCGAGTTCGTGGCGCCGGGAACGAGCCCGGAACGCATGCGGGAGACCTGCGCCGACGCGAAGGGCTTCATCTACTGCGTCTCGAATAACGGCGTGACTGGCGAGAAGAAGATCGACTACGCCCCGATCGGCCGCGTCTGCGAGACCGCCCGCGCCTTCACGAAGACCCCGCTCGCCGTGGGGTTCGGGATCGGGTCCCCTGAAGCCGCGGTCGCGGCGGCAGCACATGCTGACGCCGTGATCGTTGGGAGCGCCGTGGTGCGGCGGCTTCTCGACGGGAAGTTTGACGAGGCGATTCGCTTCATCCGGTCCCTCAGGGCCGCTCTCGACGCGATGCAGAAGTAGCAGCATCTAAGGGGCAGGCAATTCCAGGGGCTTCTCCCTTCTACTCCTTTTCGGAGCCCAGGGATCCAGCCGCCCTTTCTTTCAGGCGCTTCCTTTATGCGCCTCAAGCCGGCCGCTCGTTTTTCGGGCCCGTCTCGGGGTCCGTGTTCAGCGGCCGGTGCTTTTCAGCGAGCATCTCGATGAAGATCCGCGCGGCCCGCGTGAGGTAGAGGTCGCGGTTCCAGGCGGCGACCACGCGGTTCGTCGGGAACTCGTGCTGGAGTGAATAGAGCGCGGGTTCCGGCTCAGGCTTCCGGTAGTGAACGAGCGAATCCGGCACCATTCCGCAGCCCACCCCCTTCGTGACTAGCTCGAGCACCGTCGTCACCGAATCCGTCTGCATGAGGACCCGGGGCTTCACGCGGTACTTTTCGCAGAGCCGGTCGAAATAGTCGTGGAACTTCAGCCCCCGGTTCAGGAGGATGAACTGCGAATTCTCGGCTTCCGGGAAGGAGAACGGAAGGTACCCTTTCCCGCCTTCTTCCTTATGTTTCCTCGCCCTCTCCCCCATCGGGTCCCCGGGCGGAAACGCGATGAGGATGTTTTCGTCGAGAAGCGACCTGTAGGCCATCTGGGGCGTGAGGAGGGCTTCCAGCGTGATCGTGAAGTCGAGCTCCCCGGCGAGCATCCTCCGGTCCATTTCCCGCATGCCGCCCTCGATGATCTTCAGCGTCACCCCGGGGCAGCGCTTCGCGTAATCGCCGAGGACTTCCGAAAGCACGGTCGAGGTCCGGCACTGGTTCGTCCCGATCCGAAGTTCTCCCGCGGCATCCCCCCCGAGGTCCTCGAAGTAGCGGCGCCGCCGCTTCCGGAGTTCCTCGATCTCCTCCTCCACCTTCAGGTAGTAGCGGCCCTCGGCTGTCAGCGTCACCGGCCGCACGTTCCGGTTGAAGAGCTGGATCCCGTTCTCCCGCTCGATTTTCCCGATGTACTGCGAGATCGCGGGCTGCGTCACGTGGAGGACCTCGGACGCCGCAAGGAAGCTCCCCGAGGCCGCAATCGCCCGGATGTAGTCGACGCCCGTCTTCTTACTATTAGCCATCGCTTATATGAATTAACGAAAAATCCATTGGACTTAAATAATATAACTAAATACTATCTGTCTTGCAATTTTCTTGAAGCATTTAATTATTACACTACAGCGGGCAAGACAAAATGGAAATGCTCTACATCCTGCTCCTCGCAGGAACAGTCGGAATCCTGTGGCTGAAGCCGCAACACGAGCGCCTCGCCTGGGCGCTTTTCATCATTTCTAGCATCCTCAGCATCGGGATCTTCCTCGGGGTGGAGCACCTCTACCTCGTCCCGATGGGGAACATCTAGGCGGGAGGCGCAGAAAATGTTCGAACGGTTCTTCACGAGCGAACGGGTCTTCCGCTTCCTCCTCGCGACTGGCGCCCTGCTCCTCGTCGCGATCCCGGTCGGGATCGCGTGCTTCGGGCTTGGATTCGTGATCGGCGAGAATCCCTGCATCATGTGCTGGGTCGAGCGGTTCGCCATGGTCTACCTCGGCGTCCTCCTCATGATGATGCTCCGCTACGGCGTCCGGACGCGCTACCTCGCGGCGTACGCCTTCTGGGCGTTCGCGGGCCTTTACTTCGGGCTCCGGCACACCGGGAACCTGATCTGGCGCGACATCGGGCAGGGCTTCGGGAGCGCGATCCTCGGCGCCCACACCTACTCCTGGGCGGTCTTCGTCTACTGGCTCGCCGTGCTCTCGCTCTTCTTCATCCTCCTCTTCATGCGGAAGGGGCAGCCGGCGGTGGACGAGCTCGCGGGCCACAAGACCGGGCAGCATGATCTCAAGGGCTACCCGAAGGTGGTCGTGATCTTCAGCTTCATCGTGATCCTCGCGAACGCCTTCCAGGCGTTCCTCGAGAACGGCCTTCCGCCGAACCTCGGAAAGGGCCGCCCGGCGCGCCTCACGCTCGACCTCTCGATGGCGTCCCAGGACTGGAACACGAAGCTTTGGGGTAATTTCGTGAAACCCGCGACGCTCCGCGGAATGTGGGGGACCGAGAAGCCCTGGATCGCCGGGATCAACGAGAAGCAGGCTTCGGGCTTCAGCTCAGACCCCGCCGCCGGCCCGATCGCGGTTTCCTCCGACAAGCTCGGGCTCCTCGCGAAGCACGACCTCCCCTTCAAGCCCGAAGGCTGGAACGGCGAGAGCGTGGTGACCGGCGTCGCCTGGCAGCCCGCGATGCGTAAGTACGGCTTCGTCACCGGGAACGCAGGTATCTACTACACGGACGAGTCGTTCTCGAAGATGACCGACCGCGCGATCCTCGACTACCCGAACGGGAACGACCTCGTCTCCTCCGTCGACGCGACCTTCATGGGAACGAAGCTGATCGGCCTCGCCTACAACAAGACGATCTACGGAAGCGAACTCGTCGACCCCGCGAAGGTGAACAAGTGGTGGCAGTGGCGGATCTACCGCGAGGCGACCCCCGGGTTCGCCCCGGTCTGGGGATTCAACCGCCCGTGGCTCGGCACGGCCCGCGCGAAGCTCTCCTACGTGACCGCAGCGGCGTACGACGGTGCCACGAACAGCCTCTACGTCGTCTCCGCCCCGAACCAGCTCCAGAAGAACACGGTCCTCATGACCTTCGACATGGCGGACAAGACCGTCGTCGCCGAGCGTAACCTGAAGGCCGCGGACGGTGTCCAGACGAAGAACCCTGGGAAGCCCCTTCCCTACTACCTCTCCGGTCTCGCGGTGCTTGACGGGAAGCTCATCGCCCTCTCGCGGAACTTCCTCTCGCTCCTCGTGATCGATCCGGCGACCGCAAGGGTCGAGAAGGCGATCGCCCTCCCCACGGGGCTCAAGGACCCGCACTCCCTCACGGTCGCTGACGGCAAGCTCGTCTGCCTCGGCCGCGAAGCCGGAAAGGACGTCGCCTACGAGCTCTCGATCCCGAGCGTGAAGTAACCGGAAGCAGCAGGAGTCAAAATCCGGGGACCCGCCCCCCGCGGGCCCCGGAAGAATTCCCCCGCAAGGGGACCGAAAGGCGGGAAACGCTTCAGTCTGGAGCTTCCCGCCTTTTCCTTTGCTTCTCATCACCGCTTCCCCAGCTCTCTCCTGAAACCAGCATCTGCCTCGCTCGAGCGGTTATCCCAAGGACGGGGGTTTCGGGGGGTTCTTGGGGTTCTCTTCCTCGGCTTTACGAAAAATGTCACTCCCTGGGGTTCTCTCTCCGGGTCTCTGCCTGCGCTCCTCTCTCATTCCGCAGTCTCCGTCCGGTTCATGAGCCCGTTGCCTGGGAAACTGCTTCCTCCAAGGCTTCCGAATCCGATTGCCTCATGAAACCGTGAAATTTCATCCAATATTCCCTCATAAAATCGTTAAAACTCATCAAATATTCGGTCATAAAACAGTTGTAGTTCATATAAAATTGGCTAATAAAACCGCTTTCTCGCATCGAGGCCTGGTTCACGAAATGTGCCGGGCTTGAGGCGAGCCGGAGGCTGCAATGTATCTGAAACGGCATATCGACGCGTTCCTGCGGAATTGGAAGAACGATCCCGGGCACCTGCCGCTGATCGTCAAGGGAGCGAGGCAGGTCGGAAAAACCGAATCGATCAGGCATTTCGCGGAAAGCGCTTACGAGAGCGTTGTTGAAATCAATTTCGTGAGGGACAGGAAGTTCCTGAACATTACGGAATCCGGCTACGACGCCGCGAGCGTGGTGAGGGCCATCTCGAGGATCGAGCCGTCCTTTTCCTTCGTTCCCGGGAAAACACTGCTCTTCTTCGACGAAATCCAGGCGAATCCAGACATTGCCACAACGCTGAAGTTCTTCAAGCTTGACGGGAGATTCGATGTCATCTGCAGCGGATCACTCCTCGGCGTGAGCCATAAGCGGATAGAGAGCAACAGCGTCGGCTACAAGACCGACTTCGAAATGTTTTCCATGGATTTCGAGGAATTCCTGTGGGCGTGCGGCTATGGGGATGATTTCGTCGAGCATCTTTTCAGCCACATGGCTTCCTTGGAACCCTTTCCCCCATCATTCAACGAAATGATGTACGGCTGCTTCCTCGACCATGTGATCCTCGGGGGGATCCCTTCGGTCGTCAAAGCCTGCCTTGAAGCCGGGAATTTTTCCGGTACCCTCGCGATGCAGCGCCGGATTGTCGAGCATTACAAGGAGGACATCGCCAGATGCACGGCAGGGCCGGAGCAGGCAAGGATATTGAACGTCTTCCGCCATATTCCGGTCCAGCTGGGAAAAGGCAACAGGAAGTTCCAGGTCACGAAGGTCGCCCGGGGCGCCCGGTACAGGGACTACCGGGGCTGCATTGACGCCCTCGAAAGAGCGGGAGTCGCGAGCGTCTGCCGGTGCCTCGCCGCTCCCAGCCTGCCGCTCGCGGGGAACTTCGACGAGCGGAAATTCAAGCTCTACTTCAGGGACACGGGGCTCCTCGTCGCGACGCTTGGCGACGAAGTCCAGCAGGAGCTCCGCGCGAACAAAAACCTCGGAACATATGACGGCGCGGTGCTTGAAAACGCCGTCTCGGAAGCGCTCGCGAAGCAGGGAATGCCGCTCTTCTACTACAAGCGCGAAAACTCGACCCTCGGAATGGATTTCTTCGGAAGGACAGTGAGCGACCTCGTTCCGATCGAAGTGAACGCCGGGAACCCGAGGGCGAAGGCCCTGGGGACCATGATCGAAGGGAACGCCTATGAGGACATCCGCTGGGGGATCAGGCTCTGGCGCGGGAACATCGGGTTCGAAAACAGCATCTATTCCTTTCCCTGCTACTGCAGCTTCCTCCTGAAGCGGTTCCTCGAGCTGAAGAGAAACTGAGGGGCCACCCCTCTTCCCGGCACCGGGCCGGGACCGCAATGGGGAAAGGAAAGAGCCCGTTCCGCCGGGAATTCCCACCCTGCGAAACGGGCTCTTTTTCTGCCTTTCCCACCCTCTAGGCAAAACCTCGAGTGGCGGGAAAAGCGCCTTTTCTGGCTTCAGGCTTTTCAGAACAGCCCGATCACCTTCCACCAGGCGAAGCCGACCGTGAACCAGACGATCGTGTTGATCGTGGTGATCACGAAGCCGTTCCTCCACCACTCGCCCTGCGAGACGTACCCCGCGCCGAAGTACACCGGGGCGGCGCCGTTGCCGTAGTGGGTGAGGGAGATCGGAAGGTTCGCGAAGATGCCGAACGCGACCGCGACCATCAGGGCAGGCGCGCCGCAGGCGACCGCCACCGCGACGAACGCCGCGTACATCGCGGAGATTCGCGCCGTGACCGAGGCGAAGCAGTAGTGCGAGTAGATGTAGATGAGCGCGATGACCGCGAACGACACGAACCAGCTCATGTGAGCGGCGGAAATGCCGCTCGCGATCCCGGCCGCGGCCCACTTGATGAAGCCCGACTTCGCGAGCGCGGTGGCGAGCGACATCAGGCCGCCCATCCAGAACATCGCGTCCCAGGCGCCCTTTTCGGAGAGGATGTCCTTCCAGACGAGCACCTTGCTGATCAGCATGATCGAGACCGCGAGCATCGCGATCGGGGTCGCGCCGATCTTCGTGAGGCTGCCGGTCGCCCAAAGGATGAGGCACATCACGAAGACGAAGGCGAGGACCTTCTCGTCCTTGCTCATCGGACCCATCTTCGCGAGCTCGGCAACAGCGACCGACTTCGCGTCAGGCATCTGCTTAAGCTCGGGCGGCGCGATCTTGAGAAGGATGATCGGGACGAGGAAGAGGCAGACGAGCCCCGGGACGATAGCGGCCGCGGCCCACTCCATCCACGTGAGCTCGACCCCGGCCGCGGACGCCGCGAGCCCGACGCAGAGCGGGTTCCCGGCCATCGACGTGAGGAACATCGTGCAGGTCACGGCGTCAGCGTGGAAGCCGACCTGCATCAGGTACTTGCCGATGCGGCCGGCGGAAGCGCCGGGGGTCGAGTCGAACGCGTTGCAGAGCGACTGCACGATCGGGTAGAAGACGCCGCCGCCGCGCGCCGTAGCGGACGGCATCGCGGGCGAAACGATGAGCTCCGCGAGGCAGATCGAGTACCCGAGCGACATCGAGCTCTTCCCGATCGCGCGGATGATGCAGTACGCGATCCGGCGTCCGAGCCCGGTCTTGATGAAGCCCCGGGAAAGGAAGAACGCGCAGACGATCAGCCAGATCGTGCCGCTCCCGAACCCCATCAGGACGTCCTTCGTCTTCAGGATCCCGAAGAACGCGCAGATCGTGAGCGCGAGGAACGCGACCGCGCCCATCGGGATCGGCTGCAGGATGAAGCCCGCGATGGTGGCGACGAACACGGCGAAGAGATGCCACGCAGCGGGCGTCAGCCCCGCGGGCACCGGTATCAGCCAGATGATGGCGCCGAGCGCGAGGACTATCGCCCACTTCTTCAATGCGACCTTGTCCATGATTACTCCAACTAAAAAAACCACGGGGCGCTTCCGGAACCCGGGAGGGGGTTCCACAAGCCGGACTGAAGCTCCCCGCCTCCCGATTACAGATATTACTTGTAATATCTTGAAACGATGTACGATTTCCTGCTTAGGCAAAACACATCAATGATCATTTCCGGGAGCGGGATACCAGAGGCCCGGCGCGAGGCAAGTGCCGGGTTTTGAATTGTTTTCCGCTACGCGGCCGGAACGCAGGCCGCTTTCCGCCGGATACCAAGAAGAGGGGAACGGAGAAGGCCCTTTAAGTGCGGTTTTCCTCTTTCAAAGCACCCGCTCGGGACGAGAGGCCCGGGGCGGCTCCGGCCGCGCTGCTTCTCCCCGTTTGCGAATGGTCTGGGAAACCGCCGAAGCCAGCCGTCCAGGGCACGGTCCGGCTTCGAAATGAGTCGTTCCCATGAAAAAATTCGCCGTTACAATCGTCTGAAATTGAGAAAACTCCGTTGTTGTAACGGCGTTTTTTTTATTTCAAAACCATGCGATTCATCCCACGAGACCTGTCGGTATCAGCTCCCGGCCTTGCGCCGCCGAGGGCGATCGTCCTGTTCGGCCCCCGCCGCGTCGGGAAGGCCACGCTGCTGCGGGAACTCACACGCCGCGAGAGCGTCCGCTGGTACGACGGGGACAATCTCGCGGACGCGGACGCGCTGCAGCTCTATTCGTCAGGCGACGTCATGGCGGTTCTCGCAGAAGCCCGGACGATCGTGATCGACGAAGCGCAGCAGGTCCCGAACATCGCCCTCACGCTGAAGTGCCTTGTCGACGCGAACGAGACGCTTGGGAAACCGGTTCGTATCTTCGCCACCTGCTCCTCCTCGCTCGACCTCGCGAAGGGCGTGAGGGAATCCGCGGTCGGAAGGCTCGTCAAGCGCGAGCTCTGGCCACTCTCCGTTTCCGAGCTCGCGGGCCGCAAGGGCTGGGGCTGGGTCCGCGAGAACCTCGGCCGCCTGATGGTCTACGGGACGTACCCGATCGCCGTGGCGCAGCCTGAAATCGCCCGCGAGTTCCTTCGGGTCTGGTGCGACGGTGTTCTCTTCAAGGACATCCTCACGCTTCCCGGCATTCGCCGCGGCCGCAGGTTCGACGCGCTGGTCCGGCTCCTTGCGAAGAGCGTCGGCTCGGAAGTGAGCTACGACGGCTTAAGCCGCGAGACCGGCCTCAACAAGGCGACAGTCGCCGACTACATCAAGCTCCTCGAGCAGTGCTTCATCATCCGGGTCTGCCCTTCGTACTCGAAGAGCCTCCCGAACGAGCTGAAGAAGGGAAAGAAGATCTATTTCTGCGACACCGGGATCCGGAACGCCGTGATCGGGGACTTTTCTCCAATCTCTTCGAGGCCTGACGCCGAAGCGATCTGGGAAAACTTCTTCTACATGGAACGCGTGAAGCTGCACAGCGCGCTCCGCGACTTCACGAACGTCTTCTTCTGGCGCACCACAGGCGCGAGGCAGGCGAGCCTCGACTTTGTCGAAGTCCGGGACGGCGCGATGCAGGCGTTCGACTGTAGCCTGGATCCGAAGGGCGGGGCCCGGCCGGATGACGCCTTCCGGGCAGCGTACCCGGACTGCGGGATCGTGGTCGCGACGCCAGCCGACCTCCAGAAAATCTTCGGCAACGCCCGACAGGGACCGCCCTGACACCGCGGGAAGAAAGCCCTCAGCAGCTCACCTTTCCCTGAACCTGCCCGCGACAGATTCAGGCAGGGCCAGCTGATAGCTCGCGTACCTGCCGCCGGATTTCTTCCTGATTTTTCCCTCGTCCGCGAGCTTCTTCAGGATCCGCCAGGCCTTCATCCGATTGACGCCGAGATAATCCGCAATTTCCCCTGCCGTCAGTTCTCCCCCTTTCTTCTCGCACAGCCTGATCACCCGCAGGGCGAGGGTTTCCCAGTCGTCCACCGGCTTCCTGACAGAGGGAGCGACGATCCCCGCGCTTGCGGCATCCAGTCGGTACCTGTTCGACGCTCCGGCCTTGCCGCCGGAGAGAACAAGCGAGCAGGACGAGAGTTCCTCGAGCGCCGCGAGGATCCTTTCCTCTCCAAGGGTGGTTCTCCGGGCGAGTTCCGCGACGGTCATCGACCGGGACGATCTCAGGAACCAGAGCACCAGCAGGGCGGGAGTGGAAAAGGATTTTTTCAGCTGCCGCTGCTTCCTCGCGATCATTTCGGCGAAGGGAAGGTCGGACGCGCCCTGGCGCATGAAAACGGTGACATTCCTCGCGGTTGTCTCGGAAAAGTCCGGAAGGGGCCGTCCGAGGCGGATCGCGCCTTCGAAAATCCTGTCAATTCCTCTTCCCGTTTTTTCCGCAAGGCCGGTTCTTTTCAGGATGTCGGCTAGGGCAGGATTCCTGCCATGGGGCTGGACCGTGAGCAGGTTCTGAAGCGACACCCCGTCGATGAATCCCCCGGGACTGCTGACGGTCAACCCCTGGCCCACGGCAACCTGAACGCTGACAGTGCCGAGGATCGAATAGTTCCGATGGCAGAACGCGTTGACAAGGGCCTCGCGGAATCCGTCGACCGAAAAGAGGGGAACCGGAATCCGCGCCATGTCCAGCGTGAATTCGTCTTCCGGGTTCCAGGGAGTGAGGTTCCTTTCAAAATGCTCGACCGCCGCGAGGATCGGTTCGTTCGTAGAGTCGTCGATCCTGACGACGTTCCCGTCAAGCGCCTGGAAGGCCTCGGCGTGCGTCGGGACGTATTTCCGCAGGCTTTCCCTCCTGCCGATGACGAGCATTCCGGCGACGGTCGGCTTCAGCCCGGCGGGAGTTTCGGCGACAAGCCCCAGGGCCTTGTCCAGTTCCTCGTCAGAGAGGGCGAGCAGTGACCTGTCGCCGTCCCGGTTCCTGATCACGTTTCGCAGACGCTCCCTTTCATTCGGGTCAAGGTCCAAGCGGCTCGCTTGGTCAATCGTCCTCGCGGAGAAATCCATCCGGCCAAGATCGGAAAGCCGGGTGGCGTACTCGTACGGGAACATCGGGACGATTTCAGGCTCTCCATCCTGCCTGAGGCGCCTGCGAACCACCCTGCCGTCTGACGAAGAAATGACGGAAATTCCCTTGGGCACGACGATTTCCATCACCCGGGACGTGCCGGCCCTGACAAGCCTTGCCTCGACGGAAACAGGGGGAACAGTCCTGTTCGCGACAAGGGCCATGAGCCCGGTCGGGTCCTCATGCTCCGCACGAACCCCCGTCGGGCGGCCGTCATCCTCTACTCCGAGGAATATCCTCCCGCCGCTCGCGTTTGCCATGCCCACAACTTCGTCGACAAGGATCTTGTCCGGCAGGCCCTTTCGGTCGCTCTTGAACTCCGTCGTCAGCGATTCCCTTTCGGGAATTGCCGTAAATTTTCCTTTGCCCGCAGACATCGTCATATTTGGAGAAAATCAGCACCTTGGATGTACTGACAATATTACATTCAATATTTCATGTCAAATTAAAATATATTTCAATATTACATGCAATATTAAGTGAAACATTGAACGCCTTTCCTATTCTGCGGTCAGAGCCGCAAGAGATTCTTTTCGCTTCGGGCAGGAGACAGGCAGGGAAACCGGGGCCGTCCTTTCTTGAAAAATTGTCCAAACGAAATCCAAACATCATAAAATCAAATCACAACAATAAGTTGCCTATCTCCTATCGATACTATTAATAGAATCGATAGAAACTGATAGGAAGATCGATAGAAAAAACTTCATCAGGTTGCCGACGCCTTCCTTGGGAGTACCGCCGCACACCCTCCTTTGCGGTCTTTCAGTGCCTTGTTCAGGTCTCCAAACGACATTTTCTCAAGCAGGCCTGCGTCGTCAGCCCTTCGAAGGAAGCGGTTTGAGATCAGGGACGAAATGAAGTTGATCTCCTTGCAAAATCCCACTGATTCCGCCCGACAGCCCCATTGAATCCGCCCGATCCTAAAAATACACGGTGTGCTGGCATCGAAAATCAACAGTAACCGGGGTGAGCGGAAAACTCATTTGACATTCGCTGCTTTCAGTCTCAATCCAGTTTCTCAATTTTTTAACCCCACGAGGACATCACATCCCCGTGCGGGTTTGATGTCTCCTCTTTGGAAAGGAGATAAATTTTGCAATACGCTATCTTTTCGATAGCATAAAAATGTACAATTTAACGTGCATGAATTTGCTCAAACAAAAACTGGCGAGGAGTCTGTAATGCAGGAAATGACACTGTCCGCGGTGCGCAAGGATCTTTCGAAGGTCGTTGCGCAATGCCATGACACCGAAGGCGTTGTCATCACGGTTCACGGGAAACCGGAAGCCTGTATTGTCTCCGCGAGGCAGTACGAGGAACTGAAAAAAAAGGCATTGGAGCGCGAGCTTGAACCGATTTTTTCGGAGTTTGACAGTCTGTTCAAAGCGCTTTCCAACAAATGAAACATGTAGCTCCCAATGAAGTAATTGAGACGCATGACGCAGTGCTGAAACGTTACGGCGGCTGTTACGGTTGTCCTGATCCTGACCGGATCAACGCTTTGATTGCACGTGTGCGCAACTATGAGTACTACGAAGGCATGACCGATGTCTTTGCACTTGCAGCAATGTACTGGGTGGCCATAGCCAAAGGGCACGCATTCACGGACGGAAACAAGCGGACTGCTGTTGCAATCAGTTTGCTTTTTCTGACCAGAAACGGTGTCCACCCGTACTATCGTCCGGATTTTGAAGAAATTGCCATCAAGGTTGCTTCCGACGAAATAACGGCGATTCAGCTGGCTACCTTCCTGCGCACCAGCTTCTCAGACTAACCATTCTTCAATTTCAACCCCACGGGGGCACTACTTCCCCGTGCACGAGGGAAACCATCCAAAGACACCTCAATGCCCGGGGCATCATCACGGATGACGTCGTGACGGGATCCGAACCGTAGATGGCTATCGTGGCTGCTAGTTGCAGGGCTTGTCCACGATGGGTCGGTTCTGGCATACCAAAGGGGATGCGGGCGAAAACTAGAGACTGGCGGGCGAATTCAGTGGGACTGGTGGGCGGTTTCGGTGGGACTCAGGTCAATTCCGCCGCCGGGCGGAGATGAGAGGTCCGGGCGGATTTCTGGGATTCATCGGGCGGATTTGGCGGGACTATGCGGCCGATGCGGCTAAAGACATGCGCGCGTCAGAACTGAGCCAGTCAGGAAAACCGCACGCACTCTTCCTTTCAGAATTGCCCCTGCGCGTTTCAGGTGGAAAAAATTAATTACAACAAATCGTTAACCATATTCTATCGATATTATTAATAGAGCCGATAGAAATTGATAGGATGATTATTAGATAGGCCAAAAGCCGATGGACTTCCGATGCCTAGCAAAGAACCTGCCTCTCTCCCTTCCGATGTAAACGCCTGCGTCGAATTCAGGCGCGAATGGTCTGAAACGGCGAAGGCGTCCCTTTGCGCCTTTGCCAACACCTCGGGAGGAACCGTTTATTTCGGAATTCGCGAAGAAGGAACCCCCTGCGGAGTTCCGGAGGAAAAGGCCGATGAACTGGAGCGCTCCATCGTTTCCGCATTCAGGTTTTCGATGAAACCGCCCTGCGGGGAGCTCTGCCGGACGGAAAGGATCCATGTCGGAAAAATGCTGGTCATCGCGGCCCACGTTCTTGAGGGGCCCGAAACGCCCTACTATGTGACGCTCCGGCAGAACGGCAGAAAACAGTCCCTGTGTTTCCTGCGCCACGGTCCCAGCAACTACGAGGCAACTGATCAGGAGATACGCTGGCTCTACCAGAAGAGCAATCCTGTTCCCTTTGAGGAGCAGCCGAGCCCCGTCCAGAAGCTCACGTTCTCCACTCTCAAAAGGTATTTTGACGCTGCCGGCGTTGAGTTCACTGAAAGCAAATACCCGATTCTCGGGCTGGTGGATCGCACGGGATTCTTCACGAACCTCGGGCTCTGGGTCTCCGACCAGAGCAACATCGAAACGAGGCTCGGCTTTTTCTCAGGCACCGACAAGGCTTCCGACGTTGAAGGGATTTCCACGTTCACGGGCTCCGTCGTCAGCCAGTGCGACGCGATCCTGGTGAAGCTTTCCGAGAGGTCCGGCCACTCATTCCGCATGGACGACCATGAGATCAGCGGGGACTTTGCCCGGGACGAGCTGAGAGGATATCCAGTGGTCGCGGTCCGGGAAGCCCTGACCAGCATGTTCGCCCACAGGGATTACAGCTTTGGCAGCAGCTCCGCACAGGCCTTTGTCGGCAGCTTCAGCGACCACCTTGAATTCCTCTGCTTCGGGGAATTTTCAGGTGGAGCCGAGGAAGACCAGATCAGGGAAGGCGTCTCAATTCCCCGGAGCAGAAAGCTCGCCGGCCTGCTGGCGCGCCTTTGCTGTCCGGACCGTCATGGCCTTGGAATCCCGCTCATGTATGCGTCATACTGGCCTTCCGGGCTTGAACCGTCAATTGAGGTGACGCCGCACCTCTTTCGGATCCAGCTTCCGAGGATCACTGCGGCTTATTCAGGGCTATCCGAACGGGAGCACGCGGTCCTCGGGTTCCTGAGGACGCACGGGCCGGCCCCGCGGCGGGAAATCCAGAAGTCCCTTGGAAAATCCCTCGCGACGACCCTCACCGTGCTGGAGCTGCTGACGAAGAAGCAGCTCGTCGTGAAGGCCGGCACCGGGAGGAACGTCAGGTACCGGATCAAATAGGCGGTGAAATTTTTCCATCGGTTCTATCAATGGAACAGTTGGAAAAATTGATGGCCAGGGCCAAAATGGACGGTTTCCCGTTCCAGGCGAAACTGAAGAGCAAAACCCCAGGAATCCTTGCACCCTCGGCTCTTCAAGGTTTAGCGGGAAAAATATCCCGTAATAGGTAAAGAACAGAGGTAGAAATGCCGTTTTGTCCTTCTTTCAGGTTTG
>CADBTW010000074.1 GCA_902797695.1 uncultured Sutterellaceae bacterium | reverse complement strand
GCGCGCCCGCGGCGCGAAGCGCCCCGTAGAACGCGACGGAAGCGGCGAGCATCACGGGCTGCGTGTTCACGGTGAGGTTCAGCCTCTCGGCGGGCCCCTCCGCGATCATCTTCGCGAGGTCCTCGCCCAGCGCCTCGCCCGCACGCTCCACGGTTTCGGAAACAGCAGTGTTCCCGGCGAAGCCCGAGAGCATCCCGACGCTCTGGGAGCCCTGGCCGGGGAAAAGAATTGCCAAGCGCATTGGGAATATCCTTCTTGTGCCCGAACTCCGGGCGGTTCGCCAATCATACCAGCGGCAGGGAAACCGCCCGGAACCGACACTGGGATCACGGAAAACCTGCCCGCATCCTCCTTCGGGCGCGGGAAGGCTCTTCTTCCGGACAAAAGAAAAAGGAGAAAGCCGAAGAGGCGAACCTCCCGGATTTCTCCTTTCTCGTCTGTTTCTTCATGAGGGAAGCCTGAGCGGACTCATGCAGCCGCAGGCCCGGGCCCGTGCCAGTCCCCTTCCCTTCAGGAAGGGAGCTGAAGCGCGCCGCGCTCCGATGGAGGAGGCGGCATCGCATTGGCCGTGGGGCCCCGTGCAGCCTAACGCCGCACCCGGGCCGCAAGCCTGCGCCGAACGGGAACGCCGACTTCCGGGAAGAACGAAAAAGAGTGATTACTCCTCGTCCTTCTTCGTCTCAACCACCTTCTTGCCGCGGTAGAAACCGGACGGGCTGATGTGGTGACGGCGAGTCACTTCACCAGTCGTCGGCTCGACGGCGAGAGCCGGGTTGGACAGGAAATCATGAGAGCGACGATTGCCACGGCGGGCAGTCGATTTTTTATTTTGCTGGACAGCCATTTTTAGACCCCACGTTGAAAGGAGCGCATTATACCCACTTACCTGACCGTTTGTAAAACGGATCGGGGAATGTTCGTAAAAAACCTAGTGTTTCTTTAATGAAGAAAGGACCGCAAAGGGGTTGATGCGCTCTTCTTGCGCGTCATCCTCCCCTGCCCCGGCAACACGCGGGGCGTCGCAACGCTCGTGCGACGGGTAGAGCGGGAGCTTCAGCAGCACCTCTTCCTCCACCCAGTCCGCCACATCAAAGCGGGTAGATCCTACAACAATTTCCTCCTCCTCGTCGTCCGTGATCGGGATCAGGTCCGCTTCCCGCTCGCTCTTCGCGAAGAGGAACGGGGTCTCGAGCCGGATATCGGCCTGAAGGGGAGCCCCGCATCGGCAGCAGGTACCTTCGAGCGTCCCGGAAATCCGGAGGATCGCTCCCGGCAACCCGCGGCGCCCCTCGTTTCCCTCGGCCTCCCAGTGAATTCTCCCCCGGGTGAACTTCCCGTCATGCTCCGCGAGCCTCGGAAGCTCGGACGCGTCGAAGTCGCCCGAGGCACTTCCCCGCTCCTCGCAGAGCCTGAAGATGTCAATCAGCAAAGCCGCCATGGAAGACGCCTCCCCTTATTAGAATAGGTGCCCATTATGGCAAAGAACCCTGAACTCATTTTGGCCTCGAGCTCCCGCTACCGGCGCGAGCTTCTCGACAGGCTCGGCCTTCCCTACACTGCGGAAGCTTCTGACATTGATGAAACCTCGCCCGAAGGCGAGACCCCAGTCGCGGCCTGCAAGCGGCTCGCCGTGGAAAAAGCGAAGTTCATCGCGGCCCGCCATCCCGGCGCTGTTGTGATCGGCTCGGACCAGGTCGCGGACCTCGGCGGAAAGCGCCTCGGGAAGCCCCACACGAGGGATCGCGCGATTGCGCAACTGCTAGAGATGCAGGGGCGGACGACTGTCTTCTACACGGCGCTCGCCGTGATCGACGCGAAAGGGACCGTGAGGAGCGCGCTCTCCGCGACCCGGGTGAAGATGCGGC
Organism: uncultured Sutterellaceae bacterium; assembly: GCA_902797695.1. GTDB lineage: Bacteria > Pseudomonadota > Gammaproteobacteria > Burkholderiales > Burkholderiaceae_F > Mesosutterella. The sequence continues at coordinate 9,018 of CADBTW010000074.1, read as the reverse complement.
CGCTCTCCCGCGAGACGATCGAAGCCTACGTCGACCGCGAGGAGCCATTCGACTGCGCGGGATCCGCGAAGATCGAGAAGCTCGGGGTCGCCCTCATGGAGCGGGTCGACTCCGACGACCCGACGTCGCTCGTCGGCCTCCCGCTCATCACCCTCACGACGCTTCTCTCACAGTCCGGGATCGAGGTCCTTCCCGGGCTCTGCCGTTAAGCGCCCGGATTCCTTCCTACGCCCCGGGACAGAGATCCGCGACGCCGAGCGCGCGGGCGAGCTCCGGGACCGTATCGACCACCGCCCTCGGCTTGAAGCCGAGGAGCTCCTCTCGCTTCGCCGCCCCCCAGGTGACACCCACCGAGGCGACCCCGGCGTTCTCCGCCATTCTGAGGTCGTGGACCGCGTCCCCCACCATCACCATGCGCTCAAGCGGCACGCAACACTCGTCCGAGAGCTCGAGGAGCATGTCGGGCGCGGGCTTCGGCGTGGATTCGTCCGCGGTCCTCGAGGCGACAAAGAATCCCGCCGCGTCGGTTTTCCCAAGAATGCGGGAAATCCCCCTGCGGCTCTTTCCCGTCGCGATCGCCATCCAAAGCCCCGAGCGCTTCATTGCGGAGAGCAACTCCCGCATCCCCGGGTGGAGCGATGTGAGAAACTCCTCCTGCCGGATGTAGGCCTGCCAGTAGGCCTCGTTGAAGCGGGGGAGCTCAGAGGCGGGGCACCCCGGAGCGATCCTGCTCATGCAGTCCGCGTAACCGAGGCCGATCACGCTCTTCGCGAGTTCGTCGCTCGGAACCGGGAGGCCAAGCGCGCGGCACGCTTCCTTGATCGCCTCGGCGATGAAGGGAGTTGTGTCCATGCAGGTGCCGTCCCAGTCGAACACGTAGAGCTCAAACGGCCTTTCCTTTCCTTGCATTCAGAATCCTCAGCAGCTCCCCGCACGCCTTTGGGAGCGGGGATTCGATTTTGAGAGCCTCATGCGTCACGGGGTGCGTGAAGGCGAGGCTGTGGGAGTGGAGGAACATCCGGTGGAAGGGAATGCCGAGGGCCCCCTTCGAGACGCTCCGGTTGAAGTCGAAGTCTCCGTACTTGTCGTCCCCGACAAGCGGGAAGCCGAGGGAGGCGGCGTGGACGCGGATCTGGTGCGTGCGTCCGGTGAGGAGCAGCACGTCGAGGTAGCTCACGTCCCCGTACCGGCGGATGAGGGTGAAGACCGAGTGCGACGGGGCACCCTTCTCCTCGTCCACCCGGACCCGGCGCTCGCCCTCCCGCGTCACGTACTTGAAGAGCGGCAGCTTCACGTGCTGGCGGTCGTTCACCCAGTCGCCCTTCACGAGCGTCCGGTAGTGTTTCTCGATTCCGCCCTCGCGCATTTCGGCCTGCAGCCGCACAAGCGCCTTCCGCGTCTTGCAGACGATGATCGCCCCGGACGTGTCCCGGTCGAGCCGGTGGGCGAGCTCGAGGAAGGGCTGGTTCGGGCGGCTCGCCCGGAGCCGCTCGATCAGGCCGAAGGAAATTCCGCTCCCGCCGTGGCAGGCGAGCCCCGCGGGCTTGTCGACGATGAGCAGGTGCTCGTCCTCGAAGAGGATCGGGAGCGTGTCGTCCGCGATCGGGGCGGCCTTCGGCGCGGCCTGCTTCTGGCTGAACCGGATCGGGGGTATGCGGACGATGTCCCCGGGCTCAAGCCGCGCGTCGGCACGCGTTCGCTTCTTGTTCACGCGCACTTCGCCGCTCCGGAGGAGCCGGTAGATGTGGCTCTTCGGCACACCCTTCACCACCCGCAGCAGGAAGTTGTCGACCCGCTGCCCCTCGGCGTCCTCCCCCACCTGCACGTAGTTCACGCGCTCAGGGGAGACCGAGTCCGCCTCTCCTGACGGAATGATCTTTTTTTCGTCTGCTCTTGCTTCTGCCATGTTCCCATCCACTATACTTATGGGCGTCGAACTAGGCGCGGACCCTCGGAGGAGGATTTTATTGTCCTCTTCCAAGCAACCCTTGAGCCGCCCCCTTCCGCTCCCCTGCTTATATATAGATATAGGCAAGGCGGCGCGGAATGAGCGGGCCTGCCGTTGCGGTCCCCTGTCGATCTGGTGGGGACAGCGGCATTGTAGCCGCTTGAAGCGGCAGGGCATTCGTGGAATCTCCCGCCCTTCCCCCGTAATTGTTTTCTGTATGGGCCTGTCCGCAGCTCGCGCGGTGCCGGATCCGAACGGAGTTTCGGATGACTGCCGCGCTTGAGGAGACCGGACGGCCCGAACGCGGCCTGCGGCGAGCACCTCGGGCTGCGTCTGCGAAGAATGCACGAGGCGCCGCTGCACCCCGGGCTTCGAGTGGAGACACTTGGCCCCTGGCGCGTGCGCCCCTTCAGGCCGCAAGGCTGCTTTTGGAATTTTTTACTGGACCTCGATTCATGGACGGAATGATGCAATGCCGCCTCTGCACGCTGCGACTGCGGGACCTCCTGCAGCTGCCGCATGCGGCACGCCCGCGGCCCGGAGCGACGGATGCCGCCTCCCGGGCACCATCCGCCCCGCTCCCGGGGTCCGGGACCCGACTGGTGAAAATCACTCCGGCATAGTAAAAAAACAAAGCAGAACCGACAATTTAGCCTGCATTCTCCACCGCACGCTTACAGCGTCCGCGACAGTGACGCCTGAGGAGTGCTCAAGTGAAGCGAATGCTTTTCAACGCTACGCAGGCCGAAGAGACCCGCGTGGCAATCGTTGACGGCCAGAAGCTCGTTGACATCGACATCGAGACCGCCGGACACGAGCAGCACAAGTCCAACATCTACAAGGGCATCATCACCCGCATCGAGCCCTCGCTCGAAGCCTGCTTCGTCGACTACGGGGAAGAGCGCCACGGGTTCCTTCCCTTCAAGGAAGTCTCCCGCAGCTACTTCAGCAAGGACGTCGACGTCCACACCTGCACGATCAAGGAAGCCCTCCGTGAAGGCCAGGAGATCCTCGTCCAGGTCGAGAAGGAAGAGCGCGGCAACAAGGGCGCGGCCCTCACCACGTTCATTTCGCTCGCCGGGCGCTACGTGGTCCTCATGCCGAACAACCCGCGCGGGGGCGGCGTGTCCCGCAGGATCGAGGGCGAGGAGCGCCAGGAGCTCCGCCACCTGCTCGAGGAGCTGAAGCTCCCGCAGGGCATGTCCGTGATCGCCCGCACGGCCGGCATCGGCCGCACGATCGAGGAGCTGCAGTGGGACCTCGACTACCTGCTCAAGCTCTGGGCCGCGATCTGCGACGCGGCGACCCCGATGTACGAGCTCGCGCGCGAGGAGAACGGCCGCCGCCAGGTGACCTACGTGAAGGACGCGGTGGTGAACGGGCAGAAGCTTCGCCGCATGAACCCCGCCCCGTTCCTCATCGTCGAGGAGAGCGCGCTCGTGATCCGCGCGATCCGCGACTACTTCCAGCCTGACATCGGCGAACTCCTCGTCGATACCGACGACCTCTACGACCAGGCCCGCCAGTTCATGCTGAACGTGATGCCGGACATGGTCGACCGCGTGAAGCGCTACCGGGAGGACATTCCGCTCTTCTCGCGCTTCCAGATCGAAAACCAGATCGAAACCGCGTACTCGCGCACCGTCACCCTCCCCTCGGGCGGCTCGATTGTGATCGACCACACCGAGGCGCTCGTCGCGGTCGACGTGAACTCCGCACGGTCCACCCGCGGCGCCGACATCGAGGAAACCGCCTTCCGTACCAACTGCGAGGCGGCGGACGAAATCGCGCGCCAGATGCGCCTCCGCGACCTCGGCGGCCTCATCGTGATCGACTTCATCGACATGGAGGACCCCCGGAACCAGCGCTCGATCGAGCAGCGCATGAAGGACGCGCTTAAGTATGACCGCGCCCGGGTCCAGATGGCGAAGATCAGCCGCTTCGGCCTGATGGAGCTCTCGCGCCAGAGACTGCGCCCGGCGCTCGCCGAAGGCCATCACATCACCTGCCCGCGCTGCAACGGGCTCGGCGTGATCCGCAACACCGAGAGCTCCGCGCTCCAGGTCCTTCGCATCCTCCAGGAGGAGGCGGCGAAGGACGGTACCGGCGCGATCCACGCCCAGGTTCCGGTCGACGTCGCGACCTACCTCCTCAACGAGAAGCGCCAGGACATCGAGAAGATCGAGCAGCGGAACCGGATCCCGGTCGTGCTCATCCCGAACCCGGTGCTCGAGACCCCGCACTACCACATCGAGCGCATCCGCCAGAATGACGAGCGGCTCGACGACCAGCTCGCGAGCTACGAGCGCGCCGAGGACCTCCAGCCCGTCACGACCGACCCCTACGCGCTGAAGTCGGACGAGGACAAGCCCGCGGCCCCGAGGCAGGTCCCGGTGATCAAGAACATCGCCCGCGACACTCCGGCCCCGGTCCACGTCGACCGCAGGAAGGAGGAGGAGGCGAAGAAGCCCGCCGCGAAGCCTGCCGAGCCCGCCGCGAAGGCCGAGCCGAAGCCCGAGGCGGCCCCTGCCGCTGCACCGTCCCCGAAGAAGGGATTCTTCGGCCGCCTGATCGACATGTTCCTCGGCGGATCCTCCGCCGAACCGGCGCCGCAGGAAGCCCGAAAGGCCCAGACCGCCGCTCCCGCCGCCCCGGCCGCTGAAGAGCAGCCGAAGCGCGAGGGACAGGATTCCCGCCGCCGCAGCCGCGGCGGACGCCGCCGCCAGGGCCAGAGGCCGGAAGGAGCCGAGCAGGGCGAACCCCAGCAGCTCGCCGACCGTCGCGAGAAGCGCGAGGCGGCCGAGCAGACCGAGAACCGCAGGAGGCGTAGCCGCAGGTCGCGCCGTCCGACGGACGCCGAAGCCCTGAACGCCGCCGCTCCCGCCGGGGAGAATTCCCTCCCGGCCCAGGAGCAGGCTCCCGCCCAGGCTCCTGAAGCAAAGCCTGAGACGAAGCCCGAGGCGCCTGCGGAGGAAGTCCGCGCCGAGCAGCCTTCGGAAACCGCTCCTGACGCACAGCAGCCCCAGGACCAGGCGCAGCAGCCCTCCGAAGGCCGCCGCCGTCGCCGCCATCACTCGAGGAAGCCCCGCGAGGAGAACCAGCAGTCCCAGGAACAGAGCACGCCCGAGGACGTGAAGGCGAAGGAGCTGAAGGAAATTGAAGCGAAGGCCGCGCGCCTCGCGGACGCCCCCGCGTCCTCCGCGGAAGCCGCGGCCGAGGTGACCCCGGTCGCCGCGGCTGTCGCCGAAGCGGTGGAGGGAGACGCGGCCCAGAAGCCTGAAGGCCGCCAGTCCCGCCGCCGCCCGAGAAGGAGGGGAGGGAAGAACCAGGCGGCCGCGGACTCCCGGAAGCCCGTGGAAGCGGCGCCTGAAGCTGTTGCTCCCGAAGCGGCCGCTCCCGCCGAAGCCCCCGTTCCCGAAGGGCTGAAGGAAGAGGCGAAGGCCGAGGCGACCGAAGCTGCTTCGCCCGCTCCTGAAGCCGCGGAACCCGCGCCCGAGGCTCAAGTTGAAGAGGCGCCGGCTGAAGAGGCCCCTGCTGCCGCTGCCGAACCCGCGGCTCCTGAAGCGCCCGCCGCTGCCGCGAGCATTGCCGAAGGCACTGCCGCGATCGAGGCCGAGCTTGAGAAGGCCGGGCTCTTCGTCGTGCACACGAATCCCGAGCTCGTCGGCGAAGTGTGCTACACCCAGCCGAAGGCTCCGGGACGCCCCCGCGAGGTCCTTCCGCCCGCTGAATCGGGAGAAATGATCCAGGTGGAGTCGAATCCCGAGCTGATCGGCGAAGTGAGCTACGCCCAGCCGAAGGCCCCGGGGCGCCCCCGCGAGGTCCTTCCGCCTGAGGAAAAGGTGGAGATGATCCAGGTTGAAACCCTGAAGAAGTGACTTCAGGCCCTCTCCTGACCTGCTGAACGGGCCGGCCCCCGCCGCGCTGAGCGCGGCGATCGTCCGGCCCCGCTCCTCCTTTCCCTCCGGGCGCGAGAAGCCCGGAGGGAAAATTTTGCCCCGCGGGACGGCGGAGTCAGGCGATCAGGAAGAGCCGCCTGCGGAATACAATTCACATTTCCCCCTGCACGTCCTGCAAAGAAGAAAAAACAAGGCAAGGCATGGCAACCCAAGCTCCAGAAAAAGCCGACCGTCGCACGATCCCCATCCTGCCCGAGGCGCCGGCGACGATTCCGATCCCGTTCCGCGGGGAGATTCGCCGCGAGGACGGCCACTGGCTTGATCTCTTCGGACGCCCCCTCACCGACCTCCGGATCTCGGTTACCGACCACTGCAACTTCCGGTGCCGTTACTGCAAGCCGAAGGAGATTTGGGACAACTTCGACGCCTATCTCCCCTATGAGGAGCTGCTCTCGTTCGAAGAGCTCTTCAGGATCTCCCGGATCGCCGTCGCGAACGGCGTCCGCAAGATCCGCCTCACGGGCGGGGAACCGCTCCTCAGGCGCCATGTCGAAGAACTGGTCGCCCTTCTCCGGGCGCTTCGCACGCCATCAGGCGACCCGATCGACATTGCGATGACGACGAACGGCTCGATCCTCGCCAAGAAGGCAAAGGCCCTCAAGGCGGCCGGCCTCGACCGGCTCACCGTGTCGCTCGACGCGATGGACGAGCGGATCTTCCAGAGCTTCAACGACGTGGGGTTCCCGGTCGCGAAGGTGCTCGAAGGCATCCGCGCCGCGCAGGAGGCGGGCTTCACGAAGATCAAGGTGAACACTGTCGTGAAGCGCGGCGTGAACGAGGGTGAGATCATTCCGCTCCTCGAGCACTTCAAGGGCACCGGGATCATCGTCCGCTTCATCGAGTACATGGACGCGGGTTCCTCGAACGGCTGGAAGATGGACCAGGTCGTGCCGACAAGCGAAGTGCTCCGGATCGCGGGGAGCCGCTACAAGCTTCGGCCCCTCACACCGAACTACGCGAGCGAAACTGCCCAGCGCTGGCAGTACGGGGAAGACGGGGACGAGTTCGGATGCATTTCCTCCGTCACCCGCCCCTTCTGCCGCAACTGCTCGAGGGCACGGCTTTCGATCGAGGGCGCCGTGTACCTCTGCCTCTTCGCGGAGCGCGGATTCGACATCCGCACGATGCTCCGGGGCGGCGCGAGCGATGAGGAAATCACCGAGGCGCTCGGCCGGATCTGGTCCGGACGGACCGACCACTATTCCGAACTCCGCCAGAACGGGATGCCGCTTCCGGCGCGGAAAGTGGAAATGAGCTACATTGGCGGCTAGAGCCTGCAGAAGAACCACAGCTGCAGGAACATAAGAACATATCAGAACTACTTGCCGAAGGCCGGGGCTGCGGCCCCGCCTCCGGACGCGCCTCTCCCTCCGCCCGGCCGCTCCTCCCGAAGCCCGCCCGAGGCGGTTCCGCTTGCGGCGCCTCCCTCAGGACACAGGATCATGCATTTCAACCCCACAGCGATAACCTTCATCGGGTACCTCGTCCTCATGGTGCTGATCGGCTTCTACGCGTGGCACCACACGAGAAGCTTTGGAGACTACATCCTCGGGGGGCGTAGGCTCGGCGGACTCGTCACGGCGCTTTCGGTCGGCGCTTCCGACATGAGCGGCTGGCTCCTCATGGGGGTGCCGGGCGCGGCCTTCGTCGCGGGCGTGAGCGAGTCCTGGATCGCGATCGGCCTCACGATCGGGGCCTGGCTCAACTGGAAGCTCGTCGCCGCTCGCCTGAGGCTCTACACCGAGGTGTCCCACAACGCGCTCACCCTTCCCGACTACTTCAGGCAGAGGTTCGAGGACAAGTCGCACGTGCTCCCGGTGATGGCGGCCGTGGTGATCCTCGTCTTCTTTACGATCTACTGCGCTTCCGGCATGGTCGCGGGCGCCCGGCTCTTCGAGAACATCTTCCGCTTCGAGTATTCGACCGCGCTCTGGGTCGGCGCCGCGGTGACGATCGCCTACGTCTTCATCGGCGGATTCCTCGCGGTCTCCTGGACTGACACCTTCCAGGCGAGCCTCATGTGCCTCGCCCTCGTCGTGACGCCGGTCGCGGTCGCGATGGACCTTGGCGGATTCTCGTCCGCGACCACGCAGGTCGCGGCGATCAACCCCGACATGCTCAACATGTTCTCCGGGCAGACTGCGATCGGCATCATCTCGCTCCTCGCCTGGGGGCTCGGCTACTGCGGCCAGCCCCACATCCTCGTCCGTTTCATGGCGACGCGCTCGATCAGCGTGATTCCGAACGCGCGCCGCATCTCGATCACCTGGATGATCTTCTGCCTCGCCGGATCGCTCGCGGTCGGGTTCTTCGGCGCCGCGTTCTACGCGGGGCACCCCGAGATCGCGGGGGCAGTGAACGAGAACCACGAGCGCGTCTTCATCGAGCTCTGCAAGGCGCTCTTCAACCCGTGGATCGCCGGCATCCTGATGTCCGCGATCCTCGCGGCCGTCATGTCGACGCTCTCCTGCCAGCTCCTCGTCTGCTCCTCGACACTTACCGAGGACTTCTACCGTAGGCTGATCCGCCCGAAGGCGGGAAACCGCGAGCTGATGATCTTCAGCCGCGGGATGGTGCTTCTCGTCTCAGTGATCGCGATCGTGATCGCGAGCGACCCGAACAGCCTCGTCCTCCTGCTCGTTTCGTACGCCTGGGCAGGATTCGGGGCCGCCTTCGGCCCGGTGATCCTCCTCTCGGTCTGGTGGAAGCGGATGACCCGGAACGGGGCGCTCGCCGGGATGCTCACCGGTGCCGTGACGGTCCTCGTCTGGCACCACTTCGCGTGGTTTGGGCTCTACGAGCTCCTCCCGGGATTCGTCCTCGGGCTTGCCGCGATCGTCATCGTGAGCCTGCTCGGGAAGGAACCCAGGAAAGAAATCACGGACTCCTTCGCGACGGTCGAGAAACGCCTCGTCGAACAGTCCTGAAAAGCATCGGGACAAGAATTCCGAGCTATCGAGTAGGAGGCGGAGCTTCGCTTCGCCGTCCTCTCACACCACCGCCCGTACGGGTCTCGTAGGCCCCGCTGTCAGCAGGGTTTTACGGCGGTTTTCAATGAGTCTACTTCTTCCATTCCACCGGCTTGGCTACAAGACTGAGCCAGACCCAGTC
>CADBTW010000073.1 GCA_902797695.1 uncultured Sutterellaceae bacterium | reverse complement strand
GCTTTCTTCATGTTTCGTATCGGCAAAATTTTCGGCCACGCTCCTGCGGTCTGATCAGCAGTGACACGGACTTTTTCCACAGACCCGAAAAAGGGCGGGCCCTTCGGATGGGTCCGCCCTGGCTGCGGAACTGTGTGCGCGGCGTGCGTTGCCCGCCGCCTGCTGCTTTTCTACGCTTAGGAAGCGGAGCTGCCGGAAGCCTTCTGCTCAGTTGCCTTCACGGTGGCCTGAGCCGCCTTCGCGGCCGCTTCCTTCCTCGCCTTTTCCTTCACGGGGTTCGGGACCGACTTCTGGACAGGCTTCTGCGCGGCCTTTCCTTCAGCGGGCTTCCCGCCCTTCTGGAAGGGCTTCCCCTTCCTGCCGTTCTTCCCGCGGAGCCTGTGGATCAGGCGGTTCACCTGGTCCGCTTCCTCGTCCGTGAGCCAGAAGGTCTTTTGCGAGCGGTGGAGTGCGATCTGGGCGTCGCGGAAGGCCTTCCAGTCGAAGGCCTTGTCCTTCAGCGCCGCCTGCAGCGCGCCCTGGGGCGCCTGGTGGAAGCGGGGCTTTCCGCCGTCATGCCGGTGGGCCGGGCGTCCTCCGGCGGGCTTGCCGTCGGTTTTCTGGTGTTTTCCTTCCGGCTTCCCGGCTGAGGGGGCGGAAGCGGCGGCCGTCCCGGTTGTTCCTTCTGCCGGGGCCGGGGTCGGCGCCGAGGCCTGTTCAGCCTTCTGGTTCGCGGCCTGCTCGGTGCCGGTGGTCTGTTCGGTCTTGTTGGGTTCCATTTCTATTGCCCTGATGATGAAACATGATGCTCGACCGCCCGTCCGCAGCCGCGAAGGCAGTGAGTCCGCAAGAGTTTAGCCAAATGGAGGCGCCGGGGGTAGGGGGAAAATGCCACCTGCCGCCCGAACCTAGTTGAGGGAGGTCGTGCAGGCCGGACGCCCTGTGAATCCGTTCTTGAAGAGCGATTCGTCTGACATCAGGGCGAGCCGGATCCCGAACGCTATTCGCCGAACGCCCTCGTTCGCGGTCGCGGTTTCAAGCGCCTTTGCCGAGGCGTAGCCAAGGGGCCGCAGGTGAGCGAAGAAGAACCGGGCCTGTTCGCGGTCGGTGGCTCCCTGCGCGATGAGAGCCTGGAAGAACGAGGCTTCGGCTGAAATCGTGTCGGCGAGCTCCGGGTACTGGAACGAAAAGCCTCCGCCGAGTTCCCCGTACCGCTCGAGGAGCGGCCGGCGCACCGGGTCGTCCCGGATGGTAAGGGCTTCGGGCTGCAGGAGCGCGGTTTCGGAAAAGACCGGGAGGCGCCCGAGGCGCTTCGCCTCGTCAAGGTCCCGCGCGATGGTGTCCGCGTCAGGCTTTTCAGGAACGTCCCCGAGCTGGCGGCTGACAAGGTTCATCTGCTCGAGGAAGATGAGCGACCCCCAGAATCCTTCCCAGTTCCCCAGGGCCTCCTCACGCTGCGCCGGGTTGTAGAAAAAGGCTGCGATCCAGTTCCAGGCTCCGATCCGCCTGCGGTCCATCTCGTTCCGGACGATTCTTTTCACCGCGTCGCCGACGCTGATCAGTCCGGGGTTCGGCGCGTCTTCCCTGCTATCGCCCGGCATTTTGCGATGCCTCCACGCCTTTTTGGCGGCGGACGTCCGACGCCCATTCGCCGATCCGCCCGAGTCCCTTCTCGAGCACGGCCCGGGGGGTCGCGATGTTGAGCCTCACCCATCCGGGCGTTGTCTCGCCATAGTGTGCGCCCCCGTTCACGTGGACGCCGTAGCGGCTCCGGAGTTCCTCTTCGACCTGCGAGGAGCTCTTTCCGAACGCCGAGAAGTCGATCCAGGGGAGGTAGGTTCCTTCCTGCGGGGAGAGGAAGCATTCCGGGAGCTCGCTTGAGAAGAAGTCCGCAACCGCCTTCCTGTTCCCGTCGAGGTAGCGGTTAAGGGCGTCGAGCCACGCCGCGCCCCGGGACGAATAGGCGGCGATGAGCGCCTCCACGCCGAGCGGATTCGGGTCGCAGATCTCGTTGATGTTGATCTGCCGGTCTATCAGGCTCCTGACCCTGGGGTCCGGGGCGATGACGTAGGCTGTCTGCAGCCCCGCGATGTTGAAGGCCTTGGAGGCGGCGGACGCGGTGATCACGTTTTCCGACTCCCACTCCCCGACCGACGCGAACGGTGTGTATCGGAAGCCTTCAGCGGTGAGCTCCCCGTGTATCTCGTCCGAAATGAGCCAAAGCCCGTGCCGGCGGCAGATATCCGCCGTGCGCCGGAGCTCTTCCGCGCTCCAGACCCTTCCGGTCGGGTTCTGCGGGTTGCAGAAGAGGAGGGCGCGGGCCTTCGCGGACGAAGCGCGCCGCTCGAGGTCTTCGAAATCGATTTCCCATCGGCCGTCCTCGAGCTTCAGCGGGTTCGCGCTCAGCTGCACGCCGGCGTTCCGGAGGGATGAGAAGAAGCAGTTGTACGCCGGGGTCTGGATGATCACCTCGTCCCCCGGGAGGCATAGCGCCTGGAGGATCGCGGAGAAAGCGGGCACCACCCCGGTCACCGGGACGATGTGTTCCTTCTTCACTTCCGTTGCGTGCCGGGTGCGGAACCAGCTCGTGATCGCCTCGTAGAACGCGTCGTCTGGGAGCCCGTACCCGAAGACTCCGAGGTCAAGCTTCCTCTGCAGCGCTTCCCGGATCACGGGCGCGGCCCGGAAGTCCATGTCCGCGACCCAGAGCTCGACCATGTCGGGCGCCGGGTCGACGTCCCACTTGAGGGAGCGGGTGCCCTTTCTTGGGATGATCTCGTCGAAGTCAAAGGTTTCCATCTCGCACCTCCGGGCAGCGTTTCTGTTCCCTGGCCATTTCGCCTCCGAAAAGGGAGGCTGGCGCCTAGCGGGTCCTGATCCTGCAGTTCGCGGGCGGGAGGCAGTTCCCGTCGAGGATCACTTCCCCGATCGAGTCCGCTGTGATCGAGCCTGTCGTCGGGTTCTTCACGCTCGTGATAGCTCCCTTCACGTCAGCCTTCACGCTGCAGTATTCGAAGGCAAGCACCGCGTCGGGGTCGAACGTGCAGCCGTCGAGCACGAGGTTCTCGCAGTAGCAGAGCGGCTGCTGGCCCTTGATCGTGCAGTTGACTAGGTGGAGGTTCCGGCTGTGCCAGCCGAGGTACTCGCCGTCCAGCGTGCAGTTGTAGCACGTGACGTTCTCCGTGTTCCAGAAGGCGTCCTTCGAGTGGAGCACCGAGTCGAACACCTCGATGTTGCGGCCCCACTGGCCGAGGTAGTTGCCGTTAACGGTGATGCCCTTCAGCCTCACGTCGCTCGAATGGGCGAGGATGTAGTCAGCCTTGTCGAACGTGGAGGAATTGACTTCGACATTGCGGCAGGACCAGAGCGTTTCCTCGGCGTTCGGGAAGCTGCATTTCTCGATCACGATGCCGTCTGAATCGCGGAAGGCCTTGGGGCACTCGAACACCGTGTTCCGGACGGTGAAGTTCCTGAGGTACCAGAAGCCCGAGCGCCCGGTCACTTCGATCCGGCAGTTGTCGACCTCGGTGTCCGTGTTGATCCAGAGGGGATACTTTCCCTTGATGAGGCAGTCCTTCAGCCTGAGGTTCGTGCCGTGCTTGAGGGGAGACTCGCCCGCTTCGATCGTCACGTGGTCGAGCACGGCGTTGGAGAGCTTGTAGAGGGCGCGTTCGCCGCCGAAGGTCTGGTTTGAAATGAGCTGCATGTTTTTTCACTGCCTTTTGCTTGTGCTGGGTGAAAGAAAATCATACCTTGCGGCCAAGAGTGCCGTGAGGCCTGTGCCGGGCGGAGGGAAGGGTGCGCGAGGCAGGGACTGCGGGGAATTTTATTTGGCAGAAGCGGATTGGCAAATGATCTTTTCTTATCCGCTTCCATCATGTTTCCCTATAAGAGCAGGACGGGACCGGCGGGCACGATGGTAGAGCCGCTCCTGCCTTCGGGGAAGAGGCGACGCGCGGGACGGCAGAAAAGCTTTTGCTGGGCGTTTCCTCGATTTTCAGGAAAACAAAAGCCCCGCAGCCAGGTGTTGGGGCTGCGGGGCTGGATAAGGTAGAGTTTCCTCTATGGAAGCACCCAGATTCCGCGGTAGATCAGCTGACAGCCGACAAGGCACATCGCGAGGCAGAGCAGCTTCAGGATGAGCTTTGGCTTGCTCTTCTTCGCAAGACGGACTCCGATCTGGGCACCGACGATCGCGCCGAAGCCGACCGCGATGGCGGGTTCCCAAAGGATGTGGCCGAGGCTCGCGTGGCCGATCACGCCGATCAGCGAGCTGATCATGAGAACGAAGGTCGAGGTTGCGGTCGCGATGATCGCCGGGAATCCGAGGATGAACATCATCATCGGCACATGGATGATGCCGCCGCCGATCCCGAGGATCGAGGAGAGGAACCCGACGAAGAAGGAGAGGAAGACGCCGAGCCAGACATTGAACTTCGCGGTCTGTGGATCGAATGTTTCGATCGAGGTTGTGGCGCGCTTCGAATTCTTCTTCCACCACATGACGGAAGCCATCACCATCAGGGTGCAGCCGAACAGGATGGAGAAGCCGGGACCTGAGAAATAATCGGTAAGCTTCGCCCCGATGAAGGCGCCAGGGATCGTCGCGAGGGCGAACGGGATCGCCGCCCGGAACATGATGAGCTTCGAGCGCCAGTAGGCGTAGGAGCCGGAAAGCGCGTTAAGGAGCACGCCGAAGAGGCTCGTGCCGATCACCTGCTGCACGTTCTGGAAGGTGGTGCCGTGGGGCGGCATCATGGTAAGCATGAAGAGCGGCACCATGATGAGGCCGCCGCCAAGGCCGACGAGGGCGCCAAAGCACCCGACGCCGATGCCGACGAGGAAGAGAAGAAGGAACGAAATCATGATCTCGGGAGAAAGTCAGTGCGTTCCGCAGCGGGACGCGAGGCGGGCTCTAGTCTAATCCCCGCAGGGGATTCCTGTTTTTCAGAAACACGTGATGGCTCAGGCGGGTTTCCACCAGCCGTATGCGGGTTCCTCCCGAATCGGGAGCTCCTTCGTGATCCGGCGCACGATCTCCTCGTAGTCCGAAGCGCGCTTCGCCTTGAGGAGAGCCTTGAAGAGCCTGTCGCCCCCCTCGAAGAGGTTCTTCATGTAGAACCAGTACTGCTTCATGTGCCCCACGGTGTTTCCGACGCTTCCGAACGCCGCGGTGTAGTCCGCCATCAGCGCATCGTGGAAGGCGGTGATTTCATCCCGCCCCGCAGCCGCCCCGCCCTTCGCCATGCGGAAAATGGCCGGGTTCGCGACGGCCGCGCGCCCGATCATGAGGGAGGAGAGCCCGGGGTGGGAGGACTCCATCTCCCGGATCTCGCCAACAAGCCGCAGGTCGCCGTTGTAGCCGACCGGCATCGGAAGCCGGGGGAGGGCCGCTTCGAACGCCGCGCGCCGGGGCGAGCCCTTGTAGAAGTCCTTCCGGACCCGGGCGTGGATGATGAGTTCCGAGATCGGGAACCGTGAGTAGACCCGTGCGAGGTCCTCGAACTCGGCATCGTCCGCCCACCCGAGCCGGGTCTTCACCGAGATCCGGATCGGGATCCCCGCGTCGAACACCCGCTCGAAGAACTCCTCGAGTTCGAGGGGGTGCCGGAGGAATCCGCTCCCCTTTCCCTTCCCGGTCACGGTTCCCATGGGGCAGCCGAGGTTGAGGTTCACTTCGGGGTAGCCCATCTCGGCGAGGCGCTTCGCGGCCCAGATGAAGTTTTCCGGAGTCCTCGTGAGAAGCTGCGGCACGACCGACATTCCCGCGTTCCTCTCGGGCGAAAGCTCCTTCATCTGGCGCTCGGTGAACTCGGGCTTCACGGTCGGCGTGACGAACGGCGTGTAGTAGAGGTCCGCGCCGCCGAAGATCTCGTGGTGGCGGCGCCTGAACACGATGCCGGTGAGGCTTTCCATCGGTGCGAGCGTGAGTTTCATCTGAAAGGGGTGGTTCGGGCGGAAACGGATCGGGCGCAGATATTAGCAGGCTCGGGCCCGCACGGACGGGATCGGGGCGCTCAGGCGACAACGCAGGCATAATCAATGGATGCCGCCTTGCCGGAACCCGCTGGAATCCGCTTCCGCAAAAGGGCCGTGCAGGGCGGGTCCTTACGAAGAACAAGACTGACTTGGGGGAAAAATGGCAGCTGAACTCTCTCGGCTTTTCGGGCGCGTCGATGAACTGAAGCCCCGGATGATGGAAACCTGGGCGAACCTCGTGAACCGCGACTGCGGCTCTCGGAACAAGGCGGGAGTCGACGCGGTCGGACGCGACGTGCGCGCGTTCCTCGAAGGAATCGTGTTCCGGGTCCGCTTCCACGAGTACGAGAAGGCGGGGAACCTTCTCATTGCCGAGCGGGGCGACACGACGAAGCCCTTCGTCGTCCTCATCGGGCACCTCGACACGGTTTTCGCGGACGGGCAGGCGGCAGAGCGCCCCTTCACGGAGAAGGACGGCGTCGTCACCGGCCCCGGGTGCCTTGACATGAAGGGCGGCGTTACGATCCTTCTCTACGCGATGAAGGTGCTCCACGAATCCGGCTGGGACCGGTTCCCGGTGAAGGTGATCCTCGCGGGCGACGAGGAGGCGGGTCACGCGAACTCGACCGCGGTCGACGACATGAGGGCCGAGGCGCGGGGCGCGCTCTGCGGGTTCAACTTCGAAACGAGCTTCGTGGACGACAGCGTCGTGCTCTGGCGGAAGGGCGTCGCCACGTTCCGTTTCGATGTCCAGGGGATCGGTGCCCACGTCGGCAACAACCCGAAGGGCGGGAGGAGCGCGATCACGGAGCTCTGCGCGAAGGTCGCGGACATCAACGCGCTCACCGACTATGACGAGGGCTCGACGCTGAATGTCGGTGTGATCGCGGGCGGGACGGTCCCGAACGCCTGCGCCGAGAAGGCCTGGTGCCTCGTTGACCTCCGCACGAAGTCGAAGCCGGGCTACGACCGGGTGTACAGGGGCCTGCAGGAGATCGCCAGGAAGACGTATGTCGACGGGACGAAGACCACGCTCTCGACCCTCTTCAACTTCCCCGCGATGGAGAAGCTCGACTCCTCCATGCGGCTCTTTGAAAAGGTGAACGCGATCGCGGTCGCGAACGGGTTCCCCAGGATGACCGCGAAGGGCGTTGGCGGCGGCTCCGACTCGAGCTCCCTCACGCAGGAGGGCGTCCCGACCGTCTGCGCGCTCGGCGTGAAGGGCGAGTTCAACCACACGGTGCGCGAATACGCCCTTCGCGATTCGCTCTTCGAGCGCACGAAGCTTCTCATCGCGATCCTTACGGAGCTTGAGCTCGGATAGGAAAGGGAGGCTGGGATGACTGACAATAGCTTGGCTGCCCTTTTCAGCCGGGTCGACGAGCTGAGGCCCCGGATGATGGAAACCTGGGCGAAGCTCGTGAACCGCGACTGCGGGTCCCGGAACAAGGCCGGGGTCGATGGCGTCGGCTCTGACGTCCGGGCCTTTCTCGAAGCGTGCGGATACCGTGTCTCGTTCCGCGAGTACGAGAAGGCGGGGAACATGCTGATCGCCGAGAAGGGCGACATGACGAAGCCCTTCGTCGTGCTCCTCGGACACCTCGACACGGTGTTCGCGGACGGGGAGGCAGCCCGGCGTCCCTTCACGATCGGGGAGTCCGGGCTCACGGTTTCCGGCCCCGGCGCCCTCGACATGAAGGGCGGGGTCACGATCATGCTCTACGCGGCGAAGATCCTCTCCGAAGTGGGCTGGGACCGCTACCCCGTGAAGATCATCCTCGCTGGCGACGAAGAGGTCGGGCACTGCCAGTCCGGCGCCGCGGACGCGATGGCGGAGGAGGCGGACGGCGCCCTGATGGGGTTCAACTTCGAAACGAGCTACGAAGACAACGCGCTCGTCGTCGGCCGGAAGGGCGCGGCCCAGTTCAGGCTGGACGTGAAGGGAGTCGGGGCCCACGCCGGGAACAACCCGCGGGACGGCCGGAACGCAGTTTCCGAACTCTGCCGCAAGGAGCCCCTCATCTCCGCCCTTACCGACTGGGACGAGGGCACGTCGATCAACTTCGGCGTGATCCACGGCGGAACGGTCGCGAACGCGATCCCCGAGAACGCCTACGCCGTGGTCGACGTCCGCTATAAGAAAATGGCGGGCTACCGCAGGGTCAAGAAGGCGCTGCAGGAAATCGCTGACCGCGTGATCGTCGAAGGGACGAAGACGACCCTCAGGCAGACGATCAGCTTCGCCGCGATGGAGCGGAATGAAAAGTCGGACGAGCTCTTCGCCCGGGTGAACGCGATTGCGGTCGAAGCGGGGCTCCCGGAGATGCACCCGATCGAGGTAGGCGGGGCTTCTGACTCGGCGTACCTCGTCCTTGCGGGCGTCCCGACTGTCTGCGCGCTCGGCGTGAAGGGCCGCTTCAACCATACTGTGCGCGAATACGCCGTGATCGACTCGCTCTTCGAGCGCGAGAAGCTGATCCTCGCGGTTCTTTCCAAAATCTAAGCCCCGCCATCCCCGGTTTCCTGTCATGGGGCTCTCGGGGAGGGGGAAAAGGCAAAACGAAAATGAATCCCGAACTCTCAGAACTCCTTCGCCGGGTCGACGATCTGAAGCCAGAAATCCGCTCGGTCTGGGCCTATCTCGTCGACCGCGACTGCGGAACGAAGAACAAGGCCGGGGTGGACGCGATTGGCGCCGCCGTCGCGTCGTTCCTCGGGAAATGCGGCTTCTCGGTCCGCGCCCACGAGTACGAGGAAGTCGGGAACTTCCTCGTTGCCGAGAAGGGCGACACGACGAAGCCCTTCATCTGCCTCGCCTGCCACCTTGACACCGTGTTCCCGGATGGGGAGGCGTTCAACCGCCCGTTCACAATCCGCGACGGCGTTGTGACAGGGCCCGGATGCCTCGACATGAAGGGCGGCGTCACCGCGATGCTCTTCGCGCTCAAGGTGCTCGCCGAGAAGGGCTGGAGCCGGTACCCGGTGAAGGTCCTTCTCACGGGCGACGAGGAAACCGCGCACCGGGGCTCGAACGCGGGCCGAGACCTGGTCGAGGAGTCGAGGGGCGGGTTCGCGGGCTTCAACTTCGACACGAGCTTCATCGACAATTCCATCGTCCTCGGCCGCAAGGGCTACGCGGTCTTCCGGGTCGAGGTGGACGGGGTGGGCGCCCACGCGGGCAACAACCCCGAGGACGGAAGGAGCGCGATCATCGAACTCGCGCACAAGATGCTCGAGATCGACGCGCTCGCGGACCACGAAAAGGGAACGCTCGTGAACGTCGGCGTGATGCAGGGCGGCACGGTCCCGAACGCGATTCCGGACAAGGCCTCGTGCGTCGTCGACGTGCGCTACGAGCGATCCGTCGAAATGGACCGGATCCGCGCCGCGATGGAGTCGCTCACGAAGAAGGCATGGATCGAGGGCACGAGGACGAGGGTAGAACTTAAGGTCGACGTACCCGCGATGGAGCGGACGGAAAAGTCCGAAGAGCTCTTCGAGCGGGTGAACCGGATCGCGGTCGACGCGGGCCTTCCCGAAATGAAACCGATCAGCACGGGCGGAGGCTCGGATTCGGTCTTCCTCTCGCGGGCGGGCGTTCCCACGCTCTGCGGGCTCGGCGCGAAGGGCGAATTCAACCACACGGAGCGCGAGTACGCGATCGAGGATTCGGTCTACGAGCGTGCGAAGCTCCTCATCGCGATCCTCGAGGAGCTCTAGGAGCGTCCTGAAGTTAGGCGGCCTCGTCCGGGGGCCAGCAGGACTGGCTTCAGAAATGGAAAGCCGCGGCGAGGGAGGGCAGATCCTCTTCCCGCTGCGGCTTTTCGCTTGCCTTCAAAAATGGCCGGTCACTATTTCCCGGTCGCGGCCTTTACGCGTTCCTCGACATTCCGGATGCGCTCCCGCGTGTCAGGGTGGTCCCCGAACATCTTCTGCAGCATGCTGGAGCCTTCGCCCTCCGTCGTAATCTTCTTCAGGGCGGACGCCATGGCGAGAGCCTTCTTCCTCCCGTCCGGTTCCTTGAGGAGGAGGTCGACGCTGTAGTTGTCGGCCTCGGTCTCGAGCCTCTGGGAATACTGGGCGGTGATCGCGCTGTAGGCGGCCTGCTGGAGGAGGTCCGAACCCGCGCCCCCGATCCCGACGAGGGAGCCGATCGCGCTCCCCGCGTTCATCGCGATCGCGAGGCCGTTGTTCGTCCGGTACTGCTGCACGCTGTGCCGGAGCGCGACGTGCCCGATCTCGTGCCCGAGGACCGCGCGGACTTCGTCGTTGTTCAGCCGGTCGAGGAGGGCCGAGTAGACGCGGACGCACCCGTTCGGCATCGCCCAGGCGTTCATGTCGTTCGTCTGGTAGACGGCGTAGTTGAGAACCTGCCCGCCGACCTGCTGGGGAAGCCCCTGGCGGATCACGCGCATGCGGTCGTCATAGCGGTGGGTGATCGTGCTCTTCGCGTCGTACTGCCGGCAGCTCTGGTTCGCGGAGGTGACAATCTGCTGGTCCGAGCCGAGAGCCTCCATGTTGGCGCAGCCAGACGTCGCGAGGAGGGCGGCTGCGGCGGCGCCGATCAGGATCAACTTCTTCATTTCTGGTTCCTTAGGTCTCTTTTCCCGCGGAAGAGCTGACAGGCCGCTTCTCCGCGAAGCCGGCCGCGGATGGCGCTCTTTTCCCTCGAGCGATCTCCGTGCCGGTTCTTCCAAGATCTTATTCCTCGAACGTGCCCTTCTTCACGATTTCCTTATCACGCATCATGAAGCAGCCCTTCGAGATGACGTCCGTGAGCTCCCAGCCGTCATTGAAGAGGCAGGCGTTCCCGCAGGCGCCGGCTTCGATCCTGCCCTGGTCCTTGAGGCCGAGGGCGTCGGTCACGTTCGTCGTGTTGAAGATCAGCGCCCGCTCGACGGGGACCCCGTGGTTCCCGATCAGGTCGCGGATCGTGTCGAGGAGTCCGCCGACGCCGCCAGTCGCGAGCCCCACCATCTCGCCCTTGTCGTTGAAGCGGGGCATCGAGCCGTGGCCGTCGGTCGACATCGTGATGTGCGTCGGATCGACTCCAGAGTCGATCGCTTCCAGGATGTCCTTCGCGGTGGAGCCGTTGCAGGAGAAGCCCGCCGTGTAGTCGACGTAGCCCCCGTGGCGCGCGAATTCAAGCGAGCTCTCGTAGATGTCGCGCTTCCTCGAGCAGTGCGTCGGGCGGATGTGCTTGATCGGGAAGCCGCCTTCCTGGAACTTGACGAACATCTCGAAGATGCCCGGGATGTCGCCCATGTGGACGTGGAGCACGCCGCCTTTCCCGGTGATCATCCCGGTGAGGCGGATGTCGGCGAGGAGATGCAGCACTTCGTCAGGGCGCGGGAAGGAGGAGCGGTGGTCGCCGAGCGCGATCTTCACGCCGAGGCACTCGGGAACGAGGAACATGTCCTCCGCGACGCTCTGGCTCATCGAGGTGCAGGGGAAGCGGTAGTTGCTCGTGTACATCCAGGCGCTCGCTCCTTCTGCCGTAAGGGCGCGGACCTTGGCGAGCAAGTTCTCGACCGAGCGCGAGATGAAGTCCGTGCCGCAGACGCCGACGAGCGACGTCGTGCCGACGGCAACGAGTTCGGAAAGGTTCAGCTCGGGGCAGCGGGAAACGTAACCGCCTTCGCCGCCGCCTCCGTTCACGTGGATGTGCTGGTCGAAGAACCCGGGGGTCATGATCTTTCCCGCGGCGTCGACTGTTTCAAGGCCAGGGATCACGACGTTCAGGTCCTTGCCGACCGCGAGGGTTCTGCCGCCAGCCATGAGGACGTCCGCGACGCCGAGGTCACGAGGCGCATACACATGCGCATTCCGAATAAGCAGTGCCATCTAGAAGGTTCTCCTTAGATTTCGAATTCGGTTGCCCGTGGCAACCGGGATGCCGTCATTCTAATTGCAGGCCCAGCGTGCGGAGAAGCTGAATTTCCACTTCGTCTCGCCTCCGGTCCTCCCGCCCGTTATCATTGGGTTCTTGGGCGCAGGCCGCCAGCTTCCGCCAGGGCTTCACCGGATGCGGGCGGCGAGCCGGTTCCTTTCCTTCCGGACCGATTCCCGGCTGCAGCTCTTCTTCATTCGAACCCGAGGGCTTATGACCACCGCACTCTCGCAAAATTCGAGGGCAATCCTCCTCCTCACCGCGCCGCTTGCCTTTCCCGGGGAAACATCCGTCGAGGCCGAGCCGCTTTCCGGGGACGAATACAGCCTTCTCGCGACATGGCTCCTCGAGATGAAGAAAAGCCCCTCGGCGCTTCTTGAGCCGGGGTCCGGCGCAATGCTTCGCGACGTGGCGGACGAAATCGACCCCGAGCGAATCGCGGCGCTTCTCGCGCGCGGGGAAAGGCTCGGGAAAGCGGTCGCGTCCTGGGACGCGGCCGGAATCCGGGTTTCGACCCGTGCTGACAAGTCCTATCCGAAGGCACTGAAGTCGCACCTTCGCGAGGACGCGCCGCCGGTCGTCTGGACCTTCGGGGAATCGGAGGACGTCCTCTCGCGGAAGGTTTTCTCGGTTCTCGGAAGCCCTTCGAAGAACAAGCATTACGACAGGATCGGCTACGACAACGCGTCGCTCGCCGCATTCGCAGGGTTCTCCGTCGCGGCGACGGGCGAGGAGGGCGCGGGGAGCGGCGCGCTGCGGGGGGCGCTTAAGTCCCAGGGGACCGCGGTCCAGGTTCCGTCGAAACCCCTCGCTGAGCTCGCGTCGGGCGAAGGCTGGAAGAAGCTTGCGGCCTCCGGACGGTTCTTCCTCCTCTCGGGATCCGATCCCTGCCTCGGGGCCCGGACCGAGGAGGAGAAGATGGCGAACCAGCGGCTCGTCATCGCGCTCGGCAACGCTGCGCTTCTCGTGAACTCTGGCAGCATGGAGACGCCCTCCTGGCTCGCATGCGAGGAGCAGCTCGGGAAATTCGAGACCGTGCCGCTTTATTTCGCCGAGTCGGCTCCGCACCAGGAATACATGGAGCCGCTTTTTGACATGGGGCTTCTCGAGTGGCCCGCACTCGGAGGCGTCGTCGACTTCCACCAGCTCGTCGCGGGCGCCCGGAAGCCGCAGGGCGGGACAGACGACACGGGCCGGACCAAGTACCGCGAGGCGCCTCCCGGGGTTGAGGCGGAAGTGGCCGCCGAACGGCTGAAGGCGGGAGATGCGGGCGGGGAATCGCCCGAACGGACTGAGTACCCGGAGCTTGAAGCGCTGGTATTCGAAGTGCGCGAGCTCGCGATCAAGCGGGGCGTTCCGGCCCGGAACATCCTCTCCTCCGTGATCGACGCCCTGATCAGCACCGGGAAGCTTGACCCGGTTGTCGCAACGATCCTCGAGAAGGTGAGCTTCCCGCAGGTGGTTTCCTGAACGAAGAACGGCCTCCGCCCGGGCGAGGACGGAGGCCGCTGGTGGAAAGCTCTATTCCTTGGGTGATTACTTCACGGAAGCCTTCGAGAGAAGCTCCTTCACGTGGGCGTTCACCTTCTGCGCTTCGAGCGCGCGGCGAATGTCGCCCTTCACCTTCGCGTAGGCGGGGAGTGCCTTGGCTTTCCGGGTGCCCTTGTTCTGGATCACCTCAAAGCCCGCGGGTCCCTGGAGAACCGTGGTGGCGGAACCCTTGAGGCTCGAAAGCGCGCTCACCATCGGGGGCGGAAGCGCCGCTTCGTTGATCCAGCCGAGGTCGCCGCCGTTCTTCTTCGCGGCCGGGTCGATCGAAACCGCGCGCGCGACCTTCGCAAAGGACTCGCCCTTCGCGAGCCGCGCCTGGGCCGCCTCAGCGTCCGCCTGGCTCTTCACGGCGATGTGGGCGACGTGGTACTCGGTCTTCCCGTAGCGGGCTTTCTGCTCGTCGTAGGCCTTCTTCACGTCGGCTTCCGAAACCGGGTTCTTCTTCACGTAGTTCGCAAAGTAGGCCTGGGAAAGGATCTGCGCCCGAGCGTTCTTCAGCTGGGCCTGGACGGCGGGGGTCTTCTCCAGGCCCGCCTTCTCTGCTTCCCCGAGGACGACCGCGCGGGCGATAAGCTCCTGGCGGACGCCTTCCTCAAGCTGGGGGGAACGCTTCTGGCCGTGGGAAACGGCCGCGGCGATCACCTGCTCCTGCTCTGCCGCGGTGATCTTCGTGCCGTTCACCGTGACATCCTTCACGGCAGCGCCGGCAGAGAGGGCGAAAGCCGCACCGGCTGCGGCGAGAATGATTTTCCTGAAATCCATGGCGGTATGTTGCTCGACTATTGATTACTTGACGACAGCCTGCGAGGCGATGTTCTTGACGTAATCGGCCGCGCGGCGCTCCATCACCATGCGGGCGAGGCGGGGCTTCGCCTGCTCGAAGGTCGGGAACTGGGCGGGACGCGTGTCAACAACCTGGAAAACGTCGAACCCGCCCTGGATCTGCACAGGCTTCGCGACGAGCTGGCCCTTCTTCATTCCCTTGAAGAGGCTGCCGATCTGGGGAATCGCCGCGGGAACCCAGCCGAGTTCGCCGCCATGCGCCTTGGTGCCCTGGTCCATGGAGACCTCGGACGCGACCTTTTCGAAGGACTCGCCCTTGCGGATCCGATCGAGCGCCTTGTTCGCGTCGGCTTCGGTGAGGGTGGTCAGGTGGCGGACGTGGTATTCAGTGTCGCCCCAGCGGGTCTTGTCGGCCTGGTAGAGCTGCTGCAGTTCGGCTTCAGTCGCGGGGTGGGCCTGGAGGTATTTCCCGACGAGGGCCTGCCGCTGGATGTCCTCGCTCACGGCGCTGATGCGGGCCATGACCTCGGGATCCTTGTCAATTCCCTGCTTCCGGGCTTCCTGGAGGACCGCGATGTTCGCGATCAGGTTCTGCTTTACAGCCTGTTCAAGCGCCGGAGTGCGGGCCTGGCCGCGGGCAGTCATCGCCTTGATGATTTCTTCCTGCTGGGCCGCGGTGACCTTGGTGCCGTTCACGGTGAAGTCGGTGACGGCCGCGTTGGCGGCCGCAGCGGCCATGGAGGCCGCAACGACGGCCAGAATCTTGAAATTCATTTTTTGATGCCTATTGAATGCGGGAGCAGGGCTCCGGCTAAAAGAGTATCTGCGCATTTTAGCGCCGCGATCTTCTGACTTGAACGATTTAGCGTGAATGTTTGTTACTTCAATCTGAAGGGAAAAACCGCGTTCCAGTGGGAATTCCTTGAGTAAATCAAAATTAAAGCAACGAATTAAATAAGATCATCAATTATCTGAAAATTAATGACATTATTAAAAGGTATTGACAGAGCAAGGCCATGGAACCATGGGAGGCTGACCGGTGTCCGGCTTTTTCCTTCCCTTCCAAAGGCGCTTGTCGGTTCACCTGTTGAAATCCGCCAGGATGATTCGCGATTGTCTGAAAGAGCGGCGAGTGAAGCGGGCCTTGAGGTGTTCGAGGCTCCATACAGCCAGCTCTTCCGTATTTACGGAAAAGTGCCTTGAAAGGAAAGAAAGGCGGGTAAGGAGAAAAATGCAAAACGTATTTAAACAGATATATTTTGCATTATCAAAGTCAGGTCGGAATTCCACAGAAGCAGTCTGCCCAATTACGGTCTGATTGAGTATGTGGAATGCTGTTCGCCGTTTCGGTGGTTTTCTGCTGCTGGAACCGTGTTCTCAGGGAAGAGCGGGAAATTGAAGACTAAATGCAAAAAATATTATGTTAGATTCGATTAGCATAAAAATGATAGATGAATTTAAAGGCTGTCAAATTTCGTATCGAGGGAGGTAATTCGATTCATGGAATTTAAAGGCATTCGAGTCAGCAATGACAATTGTGGGCACTGCGGCAGGAGGAGAAAAGTCAGGTCGTTGGTTTCGTGTTCACAGCTGGTTTTCGTGAAGATGTTGGGACAACTCTTGGAGCGGCTTTGCCAGATCCTGAGAGGGGCCTTTTGCAGCGCCAATAATTCAACATAACTGTTATTATGTTGCGTAAAATTTCGTCTGAAAAAAACATGATGACGGCTTAGTTAGGCGGGGACTCGAAGATTGATTGCCGTCACCCCGTGAGATGAAAGAAAATTGCTAGTGGGG
>CADBTW010000072.1 GCA_902797695.1 uncultured Sutterellaceae bacterium | reverse complement strand
GCTTTCTTCATGTTTCGTATCGGCAAAATTTTCGGCCACGCTCCTGCGGTCTGATCAGCAGTGACACGGACTTTTTCCACAGACCCGGATTTTTTCGTTAGCCTGCGCGTTCTATGCATTCTCCTGCGCAATTGCAGGCGTTTGCCGCAGAAGAGGAACTGGCCGGGATTCAGCCGGGAGGTAATGCAGGAGGTCTCCTGCCGGAGAGAAAAAAAGACCGGCGACCCGTGGTCCCGGGGCCTGCCGGCCGAATTTGCAGTGTCAGAGAAGCTTCCTGCACTAAGGAGAATCCAGGGAAGGAAAGCGGAGAAGCAAGTGTGAAAGCGGGGAGAAACCGTTTCCTCTTTTTCGCTATTCCTTTTCTGAACAATACTATTATGCCCAGGCCGCGCGAATTCCGCAAGGCTTTCCCGGGCCAGACGTGAAACGGCCTGCCATTTTCCATTCGAGCCCTTGGGGCGGGGACGAAAAAATCGGATCCTCGCTTATGAAGCGAGGATCCGGCTGTGCGAGGGAAGCGGTTTCGCTGAAGCGGAAGCTTACTGCTGCTTCCCGAACCACTTCTCGTAGATCTTCTGGTACGTGCCGTCCGCGACCACGGCGTCGTAGGCCTTTTCGAGCCGCGCCTTCAGCTTCTTGTTCCCCTTCTTCACCGCGATCCCGTAGTCGTCGCGTGAGAGGAGCCCGGGCACAGTGGTGAGGCTCATCGACTTCCCGGCCTTCTGGGTGAGGAAGTACTCGTTCACGGGCTTGTCGTTGATGATCGCGTAGCAACCCTTTTGGTTGATTTCGAGGAAGGCCTCGGCCGCGGAATTGAACGTGCGGACCTTCACGCCCGGGATCTTCGAGGAGTAGAGGGCGCCCGCGGACCCGATCTCGGCGCAGAGCGTTTTACCCTTGAGATCCTTCACGCCCTTCACGTGCGGCGCGTAGTCCTTGTGGGTCATGATCTCGAGCCCCGACTTGTAGTAGGACTTCGTGAAGTCGACCTTTTTCGACCGCTCGGGCGTGATCGTGAGGGCGGAGAGCGCGACGTCGATCGAATTCGTCATGAGCGCGGGGAGGAGGGCGTCAAGCCCCATCGAGCGGATCTTGTAGGTGAAGCCGCCCTTCTTCGCCATGGCGTCAAATAGGTCGATGTCGAACCCGGCGTACTTGCCGCTTTGGCTGTCGAGGAATTCAAAGGGGGGATAGACCGTTTCGCTTCCGACGCGGAGCGTCTCGGCGAGAGTGGGGAGGGAAGCGCCCGCGAGGACGCAGGCGACTGCCGCAGCAGCCACCATCTTCTTGATTAGCATAACCGTAGGTTCCTTTTCCTGTTTTTGTACGGGATTGTTTCGGCGGCCGCCTTTTTCGCGGCCTTTTTGAACTTTTCTGGAGTCCACCGGGGATTGTAGCCATATCATGCAGGGTGTGCCGTGAGGGCCAGGTGCACACGGAGGAGGGAAAAATGGCGAAAGGGGAAGTGCTTCTCATCGCGGACCATGGGGTGCCGCTCGAGATCGGGTTCGAGGCCTGCAGGCTGTACCACGGGGAGGATTCGATCGGGGGGCTCGCGCTCGGATTCAGGCTCGTGCGGTGGGCGCTCGCGCGGCTTTCCCCTGATGCCGTTCCGAACCGGGAGGACATAGCTTTCGCGACCGCTTTCCCGGGGCCAGGGCTCCGGGACGCGGTCGAAATGACGACCCGCGCCGTGTCGCGGGGCGTCTGGCGGGTTCTTTCGGACGCCCCGCTCGGGGCTCCCGAGGGGGTCTACGGGCGGATGTACTTCGAAGTGACCCTCGGGGACCGGACGCTCCCCGTGATGCTTTCGCCCGGGGCGCTCCCTGAGGACTTCGTTCTCACCGGTCGCCGCGTGAAGGCGGGAGGGGCGGATCCCGAACTTCTCCGGCACTGGACCGCGGTGAAGCACGGGCTCGCGGAGGCCATTCTCTGCGCGGACCCGGACGCGATCTTCCTCCCCCTGAAGGTAAGGGCCGGGCGCTGAGGGAAAAACGGGACTCTGCTCCATTCAAGGAGGGGGACCGGTCACCCAGCTGGTTCGAAGGCACTGGCGAATGGAAGAAGGCGCCTCGCCCGAGGCTGTCTCCTAATCAGCGAAGAGCCAGGTGAGAAAACCCCAGAGGAAAAGGTTGATAAGGATCGCGGTGATTGTTTCGTGCTTCTTGAAAAAGGCCGGCGCGTTGTTCCCGTACGTGAACAGCACGGCGACCACTGTCCCCATGAAGAACACGAAGCAGAGCGAAACGATGTGAAGCCAGGATTCGATTTTTTCCTGCCTCACATGTTCGCTGTCGAGATTGAA
The DNA here is from genome assembly GCA_902797695.1 of uncultured Sutterellaceae bacterium. Taxonomy (GTDB): domain Bacteria; phylum Pseudomonadota; class Gammaproteobacteria; order Burkholderiales; family Burkholderiaceae_F; genus Mesosutterella. Next base: position 2,141 of record CADBTW010000072.1, on the reverse strand, counting down.
GTTGAAGAGCCAGTGCCAGACCGGAATGATGAGGACGAGGCCTGCGACAAACACCGCGATTGCGAGGCAGGTCACGACGCCGTTCCATTCCGAATTGTCGTCCCGTCCCCGGAAGAGAAGGATGAGTTTCGCGGCTCCCGCGACGAGGGCGAAGGCGACGGGGATGAAAAGGACGCTAGCCCAGCCTTTGAGCGCAAGGCCGAAAACCCAGGCGAGCAAGGAAAGGAAGCCCTGGAGCATGACGCGAAGGGACGGAAGGAAACGAGGGGGATTCGTTTCCCAAACTATAACGTGAATTTCCAACGGGCTTTAAAGAACGGTTCCCGGAGCGGATGAGCCGCCCTTTCGGCCCGGGGAACGTTCTCCATAACCATTTTTGCTCCAGGACCCTGGGAAAGCCCGCGGTCTTCCTGCATGTGCCGATTCGGGAAGGGGTGTTTCCCCTGCGGCGCCCATGGTCTCCGCCTTCACGTTTCACATACTGCCTTTGATAACCAAGTTGGTTTCTGCACAAAAGGCAGACATTCCTTTTGTACAATGCACTAAAGGGCCTGAGCCGCTTTTTCCCGGGTTCCGGCCTCGTGCCTCGCGGACGGATGCTTGCCTGCAGGAGCGGGAAGCTTCCCAGCCCTGACTCCCTTTCCCCCTACTGGATCCTTCGGAAGCATCATGGACCATTCCCTTCCGCTCATTTCCACTCTGGTGGTCGCCTTCTCGCTTGCGCTTGTTTTTGGCTATATCGCCGAGCGCTTCCTCAAGACGCCGCCTCTCGTCGGGTACCTTCTCGCGGGCATCGCGGTGGGGCAGCACACTCCCGGCGTCTACGCGGACCAGACGCTCGCCTCGCAGCTTTCCGAGATCGGCGTGATGCTCCTCATGTTCGGCGTGGGGCTTCACTTCTCCTTCAAGAACCTCCTCAAGGTGAAGGGGATCGCGGTCCCGGGCGCGGTGCTGCAGATGGTCTGCGCGACGCTCCTCGGCGGCGCGATCACGCACTTCTTCTGGGGCTGGCACTGGGGAGAGGCGCTGGTGCTCGGCCTATGCCTCTCCTGCGCCTCGACCGTCGTGCTCATCAAGGCGCTTGAAGTGCAGGGGATCCAGAACACGATGGACGGGCAGATCGCCGTGGGGTGGCTCGTCGTGGAGGACATCGCGACCGTGGTGATCCTCGTGCTGCTCCCGGTCTTTGCGAAGATCGTGAAGGACTCCTCCGCCTCGGTTTCGGTTCCTGACGTGCTCTGGGCGGTCTTGGTGACGCTTTTCAACGTCGCGGCGTTCGTCGCGATCATGCTGCTCGTGGGGAGAAGGCTACTTCCCTGGGGCCTGAAGCAGATTTCGAGGACCGGCTCCCGCGAGCTCTTCACGCTCTTCGTCCTCGCGGTGGCGCTCGGCGTCGCCTTCGGTGCCGCGGAAATCTTCCACGTGAGCTTCGCGCTCGGGGCGTTCTTCGCCGGCACCGTGATGCAGGAGTCGAGCTACGCGCACCGGGCGGCCTCCGAGACGCTTCCCTTCCAGGACGCCTTCTCGGTGCTCTTCTTCGTCGGCGTCGGCATGATGCTTGACTGGCACATCCTGCTCCAGTCGCCGATCCAGGTGCTTGTCGTCCTTCTCATCATCATGCTCGGGAAGTCCGCCGTCGCCTTCACGCTCGTTCACCTGCTCCAATACCCCCTCCACACGTCGCTCACGGTGAGCGCGTCGCTCGCGCAGATCGGCGAATTCTCCTTCATCCTCGTGGTGGAAGCGATGGGGCTCGGGCTCGCGGACCGCAACACCGTGAACCTGATCGTCGGCGCGGCGCTCTTCTCCATCGCGCTGAACCCGGTCGTCTTCGGGCTCATTCCCCAGGTGAAGGAAAAGATGAAAGAGCGGTGGGCGTGGGCGAAGGCGGCTGACGAACGGAAGCCCGCCTTCAGCGTTCTCGAGGAGGACGAGGCGGAAGAGGCGGCTGCGAAGAGCTCCATGTTGGTGGTCGGCGATTCGCCTTTCGCGTTGCTCCTCATGAAATCACTGCACGAGGCCGGGATCCCGATTGTCGCCGTGGTGCGTCACCATGCGTGAATTCCGCTAGCTTTTATACTGCGTAGACCTCTTCGACAGGGAGAGGAACCCCCACTCTCGCAAAGATTTCCTTCTGCCTC
>CADBTW010000071.1 GCA_902797695.1 uncultured Sutterellaceae bacterium | reverse complement strand
TCCCGGAAGCAGCTACAACGCAAAAGAGTATTTTGATCAGGGTAAACCCGTAAGTTTCTTAGTCCCTAAAATTGGGAAACTTTTAATCAAGGCAGGCGCCGGCCACATGATCGGCTACGCGATGGGGATGTACGCCTGCATGAAGAACATCATCTACTCGCACTCGAAGGACACGAGCGTCGAGGCGATGCGGCATTTCAACGACGCGTTTGATGAAATGGAGACGATCCTCGCGCTCGCCGACGTCACGATCCGCACGATGAAGCTGCACCGCGACGTGATGCTCGGGCACGCGCGCCAGAACTTCTGCACGGTGACCGAGCTCGCGAACTACATTGTCCGCACCGACGGCGTCTCCTTCCGCGAAGCGCACGAGATCGTCGCCGCAGTGGTCGGGAACACGGTGGACCGGAAGAAGACCTGCGCCGATATCGACACCGCGGCCGTGAACGAGGTTGCAAAGCCCCAGTTCGGGTTCGAGACGAAGCTTACGGACGCGAAGATCCTCGAAGCCCTGGATCCGGCCCGCATTGCGGAAGCGAAGAAGACTATCGGCGGAACCGCGAGGACAGAAGTGGCGCGGCAGCTTGACCTCATCGAAAAGCGCCTGAAGGCGGATGAGGAGGAGGTCGCCAGACGTGAGGCTCAGATCGCGGACGCCGCGAAGGCGCTTGACGCGGCTGAAGAGACACTCCTCGCCGAGGCCTGATTTCCCCCGGATTCAAGCCTTCCAGTGAGGAAGGAAGACTTGGGCCGACAGCCCAACCCCGCATTCCCAATGCGGGGTTTTTTCTGCCCGGCTGGCGGGAGAGGGTTCCTCGGCGTGCCGCGGATCCGGTCCCCGGACACGTTTCGGGCTCCTAAAGTGGTAGCTCGACAGAAAGGCTTCGCTTCCTTACAAGCAGCGGCTACAATCCATCAGCTGGAAATATCCGAACCCCCTGGAGACGCTGCCCCGTGGAGAAGCGAATTGCTTGATTTTCTGAAAAAAGTCATTGGCTCCCGCAAAGACGCTCCTGCGACGCCCGTCCGCAGGACTCCGCCCTCGCCTCTGATCGAGCCGAGGCCGAAGACTGTCGTTGCGGTCGACGCCGAGACTGCGCTCCGGAATATCGAGCGGCACTGCCACGCATCGCACGGGGTGCCGCTTGACGACATCGCGGGGGCGTTCGCTGCGATCCCGGGATACGCCGTCGGTTTCTCCGGGAAGACACTCGTTCTCCGGAACGGCCAGCTCCGGACCTACATCCGGGCGGTACGGCCGCCGGAAGGAGCCCCGGTCGGGGTCGAGGGAAACCTTGAGGTCCGGACGAACGTGGACGAGCTCTTCGACCGCCTCCAGGCCGGGCACCCGAAGGTGAAGTTCAACAGCCAGGCGCTCTCGGAACTGAACGCCATGACGGTCTCCGGGGCGCTCGCGGAGGAGTCCGGCCACTTCTACGTCTGCTCGCGGTTCTCCTTCCACGAGGGGGAGGGGAGCTGGAACGAGTGCCTCCTTCCGCTCGCGGACGACGCGGCGCGGTTCTCGGCCGAGTCGATCATCGGCGCGATCGCGGAGGAGAAGTTCTCGGACGATTCCGGGCTTGAAGGCTCCGCCTGGGGCGAAGCGGATTTTGTTCGCCTCGCCTCGGCCCTTCCGAAGGGGACCGCGTCGAAGACCGCCCCGAACGGGCTCGTCGCGGCGGTCCGCCTCGGAGGCGGCGACGGGAAGGCCGCCGGGTTCCTGAGGCGCCTTTCCCAGATCGAGGCGACGCTTTCCCTCTCATCAACCGTCCCGCACCCGTACCTCGGGGACGGGCTCTTCGTCCGGCTCGACCTCCCGAACCACTTCGGATCCGAGCACGTCTGCCGCGAGACCGCGGGGGAAATGAACAGGTTCGAGATGGAGGGCCGTTGCGACGCGCCGCACTTCGGGGCCTGGTGCACCGGGGACGGGCGTACGCTCTCCTATCTCTCCTTCCTCCGGAACGGGCTGAGGAAATACGACGGCCTCGACGAATCGTTCCTTCTCTCCGGCATCTCCCGCGCGCGCTGGGCTTATGCGGAGCTTCGCCGGCTCGGGTTCCGGTAACCTTTTCCCGGCTTTTGTCCTTGGCTTTTGTCCTTGGCTTTTGACGGAAAAACCCTTTGTGATCAGCTTATTGCCCACAAATTGTGGCTCTTCCTCAAATCTTGTGAAAACCGAGGGGAAACCCTCTCCCGTTCCAAAACAGCATATTTCCAGAAGAACGATGGCTTGAC
>CADBTW010000070.1 GCA_902797695.1 uncultured Sutterellaceae bacterium | reverse complement strand
TCCCGGAAGCAGCTACAACGCAAAAGAGTATTTTGATCAGGGTAAACCCGTAAGTTTCTTAGTCCCTAAAATTGGGAAACTTTTAATTAAAAAGCTCCTCGATAAAGGAAGGAATTTCTCTAAAAGGCAGCGCGCCCAAATTGTCCCTCGGTTTTGCATATCGCAGCCATGGTGCCAATAGAACGCCTAGGGGGCCGCGCATGTCGGCAGGATTCATCATTGGGGGGATCAGGCCCATTGCTATTGCCCAGTTGAATATTTCACGCAGATTTCCAATAACCTGCAATATCCTGCCTTTATGTTCGGATATAGGTTCCTTGAAGGCGTCTGCTATTTCTTTCGCTGAAATTGAAGCGATCTCGCGATCCCCAAAATTAGGAAGAATATAATTTGAGAGTCTGAGCCTGACATCACGCGAACCCCGTTTATTTTCTTTCCAATAACCGGCCGCTTCCTTCGACTTCAGCCATTTTTCTGCCAGCCGATTCACAGAGGTGACAGATTGAGGTTCGGCGGTTTTTCGTATTCTCCTAATTGATTTACCGGCATCCAGTGCAATTCGGTAACGGAGAGCCATTTTCCTTGCCTCCGCAAGCGTGACTCGCTTTGCGTTCCCAAGGGAAAGCGCCGAACGTTTCCCGTTTTCGACATAGCGGAAAATATAATAACGACCCGATTCGGTAACCCGAAGATAGAGCCCTGGAACACCACCGATGTTGTGCAGCCCCGGATCGCTGATTTTTTCGATTTCCCTGATTGTTTTCGGCCTTTGATTCATGTACCCCTCCGTGGAACAGACAATTCCTGTCAAGGTCTATGTATCCCTTTTATGTCACCATTGCGACGGTGACATGCAGGATATGATCATTCCTGATCAAAAAATCAAAAACCCGTTAATCTATGGAATTCATTAATATTTTCTTAAAATTTGGTCGAGAACAGTTTTGTCTAAAAAAGCGGGATTACTGACACATGCAGAACCTTAGCGACGTGAGCCTCGACCTCCTGCGGGTGTTCCATGAGACCGCGAGGCTCGGCAGCATGACGGAGGCGGCGCAGGCGCTATTCGTCACGCAGCCCGCCGTGTCCCGTTCGATCGGGCTCCTCGAGGCGCGGCTCGGCGTGAAGCTCTTCGCGCGCTCGGGGCGAACGCTCGTGCTCACGCCCGAGGGGCACGCCGTGTTCGAGGCGACCCGCGGGATGATGCGGGAGCTACAGCTAGGCGAAAAGCGCCTCAGTCGGCTCCTCCACCTCGAGGAAGGCGACATCAGCGTCGCGCTCCCTGTCGGGCTCCTCCACGGCTACCTGATTCCCTTCCTGCAGCGCTTCAACCGGGAGCATCCCGGGATCCGCTTCCATATCCAAATCGAGAACCGGAAGGCGGTGCTGCGCGAGCTCGCGCGCGCCGGGCGGGCCGACATTGCCCTTGAAGCAGTGCACGACGCAGGGCCGGAGCCAGGGCTTGAGATCGAGCCTCTCAGCCTCTATCGTCACATCTTCGCCGCGAGCCGCACCCGGTTTCCGGAGCTCGAGGGCCGGTCGCTAACGTTAGGGGAGCTGAACCGCTTTCCCCTCATCGTGCTCAGAAAGGGCTCGGACTCCCGCGACTTCCTCGAAGCGCGCTGGCGGGAAGAGGGGCTCGTGATGAACATCGGAGGGGAAGGCGCAAGTTCCGCGGTGGTCGAGGACTTCGCGCGGGCGGGGCTCGGGGTCGGAGCCCTGATCCGCAAAATAGGTTCCGACAGGCTTCCGGCAGGGGACGAGCTCTTCGAAGTGAAGCTCGCGTCGCCGCTTCCCCCAGGGCACTTCGTCCTCATCCGGAAGGCAGGCGCGGAACCCTCCGCCGCGGCGGAGCTCTTTTCAGGACTTCTCGAAGAGGACGCAGGGACCCGGGGCTAGCAGTCCGCGCCCGGACCCCGGCCGCTCAGAGGACCGCCGCGATCCCCTTAGCAGTCCTGAGGGACGGATCCCTGAAGTGGTTTCCGGGATTCAGCTCCCAGCGCACCCGAACTCCGAGATCCCTGTAGTGCGAGACGAGCGCCTCGGTGTTCTCCTGCACGGTGCCGAGGACCGGGTTCCGGGTCGCGGCCTCGCGGTCCCCAAGCGAAAAGTAAAGCTTCCCGGGAGCCCGGACAAACTCGTGTGAAAGGAAGAATTCCCTCGCGCCCGGGAACCAGAAGGAACCTGAAGCGCAGGCGGCCCCCGAGAACTCTCCCGTGCGGCAGAGCGAATAAAGCGCGAAGAGCCCGGCAAGCGAATACCCCGCGATCACCCTGAAGACGGGGGTGCCGGAGAGCCGTTTCTCGGCCTCGGGAATGATTTCGGAGAGGAGCTCTTCGAGGTACGCGTCAGCGCCCCCTTCGAACGGCCTCTCTCCCTTCATGACCGCGGGGCTCGCCCAGGGCGAGAGGTCGCGGTCCCAGGCGAGTTCTCCCACCGCGAGGAGGCTGCAGTCCGGGCTCCCGATCGCGCGCAGCGCCTGGTGCACCCCGCTCCCGTCGCCGTCGTAGACATTGAGGACAACGAGCGGCGCCGACGCATTCCGAGCCGGGTAAAGGGTCGCTTCCTTTCCGCCAGCAGCGAACCTTGTCCGCCGTTCCACCATTTCCTGAAGTCCCATTTCCTGCCTGTTTCCTTTTCCTGCAAACCGAAGCGGCGATTCTGATGGGGGTGCGCACGGCGCCTGCCCGCCCGGTTCGTCATAAATAAGCCGTTCGGCTGTATAGCTTACAGCAAAAATCCTGTCGTATATTTGCTGTTAACCTTGCGGAAGGCAGGGGCTCGCCTGTTCAAGGGGCAGCAGGCCCTGAATATGCTTGAGAAACCCGGATTCGCCCAAAACCGGACCAAGGCAAAAAAGCTGGAGCAAACAAATGGGATTCCTCTCCTGGAGGGGGCGGACGAAGCGGCTCCCGTTCTTCCTGATCGTCACCGCGTGCCAGGCGAGCTGCCTCGCGCTCGGGGAACTTGCCGACACTCTCACGGACGCGCAGGTCGACCTCGCGCTCCTCTGGGTTCTCGCATGTTTCTGGATTGAAGGCGTCACGACCGCGAGGCGCGCGCGAGACGCGGGGTGGACCCCCTGGATCGCGCCGCTCGTCTACGTGCCGGTCGTCGGGTTCGCGCTCCTCGTCGTGCTCTCCCTCAAGCGCTCGAGCCCGATTCCGGGTTAGGGCGCGGAGGGCGAAGCGCTTCCGATTGAAGGAGCCTCAGCCCTTCAGGATCCGGCCGGCCGCTTCCTTGAGGACGCGCTCCGCCGCGTACTTCGCGAACTCCTTCTTCCCGTCCCCCGGCTTCCGGACCTTCTTCCAGTCGGAAGCCGCGGCGTAGGCGAAAAGCGCGGCGGCAAGGATCGCCTTCCGATGGCGGATGATGAATGCGGCGGGAGCCGCGAGCGGGATTGCCATGGACTTCCAGTGCTCCAGAAGAGGTCTGTGAAAATCTTCCTAAAATTACACCGTTTTCGACTTTCCGAAGAGGTTTTTTCAGCATGATCGGGCTCGGCACTCTGATCAACATGGGGGCGATCGTCGCGGGAGGCGCTGCGGGTCTCGTCTGCCGCAGGACGCTCCGGGCCGCGTACCAGAAGAACCTGATCGCCGCGATGGGACTCGCCTGCCTCTTCCTCGGAATCTCGGGGTCGCTTTCCCAAATGCTCACCGTTGACGGCGCCGGTCCCGCGCTTGCTTCCCGCGGCGCCCTGATGTCAGTCGTCTCGCTCGCCCTCGGGACAGTGGCCGGAACGTGGCTCGACATCGAGGGGCTTCTCGTCCGCGCGGGCAGGTGGCTGAAGGAAAAGGCGGGCGGGGCCGGGGACGACGGGTTCGTGAACGCCTTCGTCACGGCTTCCGTCACTGTCGCGATCGGCGCGATGGCGGTCGTCGGCTCGATCCAGGACGGGCTCTCCGGCGACTACACGACGCTTGCCGTGAAGGGAATCGCGGACTGCGTGATCATCATGGCGATGACCGCCGCGATGGGAAAGGGCTGCGTTTTTTCCGCGATCCCGGTCGGGATCCTCCAGGGGCTGATGACGTTCTTCGCGTGGTTCCTCGGTCCGTTCCTCACAGGTGAAGCGGTGAGCTGCATCGGCCTCACGGGCTCGATGCTCATCTTCGCGGTTGGCGTGAACCTCGTCTGGGGTCCGAAGTTCTCGGTCGCGAACATGCTTCCCACGGTTCTCTTCGCAGCCGCCTGGCCATACTTCTTCTAGCGCTCCCCGCATTGCGCGGGGCGATCCCCCTCCCCTCCTCTTTACCGGCCTCCGGCCGGTTGCCGGCGTGCGCCGCGCCCGCACAGGTCCAAGGTTCATTCAATTTTGAGAACTAGGGAATATCAGCTAGCGAATTGCATATATAGACAAACCCTCGAATGGAAATTCCGACATTTGCGAATTTAGGTCACACATTCAATAGGTTATCCATTGTTATTCATTTTTGGAAAATCGTTTTAGTAAACAACGGTTTGTTTCATTTCCGGTGCCAACTGATCATAATTCTCATGTTCTGCGGAATGACTACCCGCAAGGGATAGTCTTCCCCAGCCCAAATTGCTTAGTGTTTGTAGGAGAGAAGACAGAATGTCAGGAATTTCCCGCCGTTCGATTTTCAAGGGCGCCGCCGCCGTCACGGCCGCTGCCGCAGTCCCCGCAGCCCATGCGAAGCCGATGGAGGATGCGCACGAGGGCTACGCCGCCGCGAAGGAGAGCGCCGCGCTCTACGCGAAGAACCCGCTCCCCGAGTCCGACCTTTCCCTCACCGGAACCTTCGACCTCGGCAAGTCCACGCTGAATGACGGCGAGTCGATCACCGCCTTCCGCTGGGGCATCGTCCGCCCGGTCGTGAAGGGCGGCCGCATCGTCGAGTGCAAGCCCTTCGAGCACGACTACGCCCCGACCCCGAACATCCAGGGCCTCGCCGAGCTCCCCTACTGCTCCGCCCGCATCCGCTACCCGATGGTGCGCGAGAGCTACCTGAAGAACGGCCCCGCCTCCCGCAAGACCCGCGGCGACCTGGGCGAGAAGTGGGTCCGCGTCTCCTGGGACAAGGCGGCTGAACTCGTCGCGAAGGCCCTGAAGGACACCTACACGAACTACGGCCCGTCCGCGGTCTACGGCTCCTCCTACGGCTGGATGTCGACCGGGAAGCTGAACGTCGCGAGCGCCTGCATGCAGCGCCTCCTCAACCTGATGGGCGGGTTCCCGGCGCGCCGCAACAGCTACTCGTCCGCCGCCGTGAACACGATCTACCCGTACGTGGTCGGCTCCGGCAACCCCCGCTCCACCTCCTGGGACGTCGTGATCAAGAATTCCGAGCGCGTTGTCCTCTGGGGCTGCGACCCGCTCGTGACGAACGACATCGACTGGTACACGACGATCCATAACCACGCCGGGTACTTCCGCGCCCTGAAGGCGAAGGGCACGAAGACGATCTCCGTGAACCCGGTCCAGACCGACACCGCCGAGTACCTCGGGTCCGAATGGATCCACCCGAACCCCGGCACCGACCCCGCCCTCATGGCCGCCATGATCTACGAGCTCGACGCGACCGGCAAGATCGACAAGGCGTTCCTCGCGAAGTACACGGCCGGATGGCCCGAGCTCCGCCGCTACATCGTCGGCGAAGAGGACGGCGTGAAGAAGACCCCCGAGTGGGCCGAGAAAATCACGGGCGTTCCGGCCGCGAAGATCCGCGCCTTCGCGCACGACGTCCAGGAACACCGCACGATGTTCATGATCGGCTGGGGCATCCAGCGCATCGACTTCGGCGAACAGAGCCACTGGATGCTCGCCGCGCTCTGCTCGGTGCTCGGCCAGATCGGTCTCCCCGGCGGCGGCCTCGGCACGAACTACCACTACTCCTCCGGCGGCTCCCCGCTCTCCGAAGCCCCCTACATGGCGCAGATTCCGAAGAACGTGAAGCCTGTCTTCCCCTATAAGAAGGTCTGGAAGGGAAGCAAGGTCCTTCCGGTCGCCGCGGTGACGGACGCCCTCCTCCACCCGGGGAAGACGGTCAACTATGACGGCAAGAAGTGCACCTACCCCGAGTTCCATCTCATCATGTGGGCGGGCGGCAACCCGTTTGCGCACCATCCCGACACGAACCAGCTCGCCCGCGCCTTCAAGACGGTCGACACGGTGGTCGTCTCCGACATCGTCTGGACCGCGACCGCCCGCCACGCGGACATCGTGCTCCCGGCCTGCACCGCGTTCGAGCATCCTGACATCACGAACATCGGCACGTCCTCGAACGACGGCTTCGTCGCGATGCACCAGGTGATCAAGCCCCAGTACGAGTCGAAGCCCGACTACGAGGTCTGGGCCGAGGTCGCGAAGAAGCTCGGGATCGAGCAGGCCTACACCGAGGGCCGCAGCCAGATGGACTGGATCCGCAAGTTCTACGACGACGCCCGCAAGATGGACAAGTCGATGCCTGACTTCGAGACCTTCTGGAAGAAGGGCTACCTCCTCTTCCCGGTGTCGAAGGAGAACAGGAACTACGTCTCGTTCGCCGACTTCCGGGCGGATCCTGCGGCGCACCCGCTCCAGACCGAGTCCGGCAAGATCCAGCTCTTCAGCCCGAAGATCGCCGGCTACCACTACAAGGACTGCGTCGGGCATCCTGCGTACTTCGAGCCGACCGAAGGCGTTGCAAAGGCTACCGCTCAGTACCCGCTCGCCCTCATGGCCTGCAAGAGCCGCTGGCGCATGCACTCCCAGCTCGACTGCACGAATAACCGCGTGCGCGGCACGATCGAGGACCGCGAGCCGATGTGGATCAACCCGAAGGACGCGAAGGCCCGCGGGATCAAGAACGGCGACATCTGCCTGGTCGAGAGCCGCCACGGCAAGCTCCTCGCCGGCGCCGTGATCACTGACCGCATCATCCCGGGCTGCGTCGTCGTCCACCACGGCGGCTGGTTCAACCCGCAGAAGACCGGAAAGGGCATTGTCGATGTGCGCGGCAACTCGAACACCCTCGTGCTCGACAAGCCCACCTCGAACCTCGCCCGCGGCAACATTGCCTCGACCGCGAACGTCCAGGTCTCGCGCTGGAAGGGCGAAGTCCCGACGGTCACCGCCTACGACCAGCCGCGCCAGGTGATCCGCTGATTCACTGCGGCCTTTTCCTGAAGGGTTCCGGAACGCCCCGCGGGGGGCTTCCGGAATTCCCCTGGGACTGAACGGAAACCCGGTTCTCTTCACGTGAGAGCCGGGTTTCTTCATTTCCGAACCGTCATTCAGGCACGCGACGCTTCATCCGCGAAGGCCTCTCCCTGCCAAATTTCCGGCCCGGGCAGAACCGCGTGCGCCGCGTGCCATAATCCGCTCGGAACTTTCCCGGCCGGTTCGCCGGGAAAAAGCGAGGAACGGGAAAGCATGTGGCTTGGCATCCTTTTCGGCGTCGGGGCGGGATTCCTCTGGGGCCTCACGTACCTCCTTCCCCTCGCCCTCAGCCTCTACGATCCGCTTTACATCGCGCTCGGGCGCTGCACGGTGATGGGGGGGACCGCGGTTGCGGGCCTCTGGCTCCAGAGGAAGTGCCTGAAGGACCTCACGCTCTCCGACTGGAAGGTCGCGTTCGGCCTCACGATGATCGGGAACGTGATCCAGAGCTGGACCATCTTCCTCTCGGTCGAATACGCCGGGGCAGTGATCGCCGGAATGTGCTTCGGGCTCTGCCCCGTGCTGATCGCCCTGATTGCGAACGAACGGGACAGGAGGAAAGGGAAGCCCTTCCTTCCGCTTCACCGCCTCGCGCTTCCGCTCGCCGCGCTCTTCGCGGGGCTCGTCCTCGCGAACTCAAGCGAGCTCTCGGACTTCGTCCGTGCGGGAAAGGATCCCCTGCGGTTCTTCTTCGGCCTCGCATTCGGGCTCTCGTCGACCGCGATGTGGACTTGGTACCCGATCCGGAACGCGGACTGGCTTCTCGACCATCCGCGCGTGAGCCCGGTCTTCTGGACGAACCTCCAGTGCGCGATCCTGCTCCCCGTCGGCGCCGCGCTCTTCGCTTTTTCCTCATTCATCCGGGGAGACCTCGCCTGGCCGCTCGGCCCCGAGCCCCTGAAGTTCGCAGGGTGGATGCTCTTCGCCGGGATCTTCTGCTCCTGGGGCGCGACCGCCCTCTGGAACGCGATGAGCCAGCGGGTGCCGACCGCGCTCGCGGGGCAGATGCTCGTGATCGAGTCGATCTTCTCGATCGTCTTCGCACACCTCTGGGGCTGGAAGCTCCCGACGCTCACTCTTATTGCCGGCGTACTCCTGATGATCGGCGGAATCGCGTGGTCGCTCGCGCTCTTCTCCTCCGCGAAGGGAAAGGCCCCTGCCGCAGAATCCTGACCCCAGGGGTGAAGGGAATCCTGAGAGCACAAGGATCCCGGAAGACGCCCCGTGAGGGAGTTTTCCCTTAGGAAGGCAGGATCCATCCGCGTGCCCTAATATTCCCGAAGGAAAAGAACGTTTCCGAAGAGGAGCTCGCAGATGACGGGAAGGCCGCCGCGCCCGGACGGGGATTCGAAAGTTTCGCTTTACCAGATCGGGGGCCGGCGCTACGCCGTGACGCGGCCCTCCGTGATCGACCCCGAGACCGGAAGGCGCCGCTACAAGCGGAAGTTCTGGGGACGGGTCGACGGGCGGAAATTCATCCCGGGCGAAGTCTTCAGGCAGGCGACGGAAGAAGAGCGTTCGGCGCTCCGGTTTCCCCCGGACTGGGACCTTTCTGAAATCGGGGGCGGGAATCCCGCGGGGTTCCCCGGGACTTTCGCCGGACTCGCAAAGAGCTCGGGGCTCGAAGAGGATCTCGAAACCGCCTTCAGAGGGCAGGGAAACCGGGAGCAGGAAATCCTTGCCGCCGCGAACTCCCTCCTCGCGCGCTCGGGTCTGATCCCAGGGCTTCCCGGATTGCCTGAAACTGATCCGTGGGAGAACCCTGGCCGCTTGGCACTCGCGCAGCGGCTCGAAACGCTGGAGCGGGACCTCACGGAAGAGAACCTCGCCGCATTCCTCGCTCTCAGGCGATCAAGGCTCGCCCCGCGGGAAAGAACCGTTCTCACGCTGCACGAGATGCCCTGCAAGGCGGAATCCCCCTTTTCGCGCACGGACGACGATTCCGCCCGGAACGCCGCTTACGTCGCGGTCGCCTGGGCCGGAAAGAGTTTCGCTCCCCTCTTCCCCGCCGTTCTTCCCGCGTTTGTCCCGCCATCCGCCGCATCGCGTCTCGCGTCCGCAGGATTCGCCCCTGATTCCCTCGTCCAGGAACCGTGCTTCGTCACACGGGAAGGATACGGGACATGGGAAGAATTAGCTCGCGACATCCGAATCGGGCGGAAAATCGTCGCGGGTGCGAGCGTCTCCTGGAAACCTGTGGCGGAAAGGATCAGGTCGCTCAGCGAAGACGGGCAAGCGGATCTCCCGGCCTTCGCGGAGATCCCGGGGACGGGAATCCTCGCCCGGGAGTTTCCGCTTGAAGAGAACGACGCTCCGGGCATTCCCGGGCGAAACACGAAACTCTTCCTCTTCTGCGACCCGAAGCTGCGGCGAGAAAAAACGGCCTCCATCTTCCGCCAGTCAGAGGCCGCTTTGGACACTCTCGCCGCCCTTCCCGCAGAGGCTTCCGAAGACCTTCGCAAGGCCCTTTTCCAAGGCAATGCAAAATTCAGAAGACGGCTGGAAGGGGAGCAGATTGCCATCGGGTTCTTCGCCGCGGTCGTGACCGAGCCCGGGATCGGGGCGGAAGACGAGCTCTCCCTTTTCAGGCTCGAGCGGCTCGGAACGAAGCTCGTCTCAGGCCTCGGAGAACTCCGGGGACAAGGCATGGAAGAGGAAGCCGCGGCTGGGCCTCTCCCCGGACGGACGTTCGTCCTGCTCGCCGCCCTCGCGCTTGCGGCCGAAGCCCTGCTGGAAAGGAAAATCCCCGCATCTGGAGCCTGATCCCGGTGAGGCACCTCGGGTAAGAGGCGCCTTTCCCCCTTCAGTCGTCCATCAGCTTCTCAAGGTCCGAAGGCATCCGGGCGAGCTCGGGGTGTTCGGATAGGATCACCATGAGCTTCAGGCGGGTCTTCGCGGCGGAGAGCTCGCCGCCCCGCACTGCGCCGTGCCGCTTCGAGTCCCCGACCGAACCCGGGTAGGCGTAGGACTCGTAGGGGCGGCCCGCGAACGCCCGGGTCGAGATCACGACCGCGACCCCGGCCTTCACGGCGTCTGATATCCCCTCCTCCATCGCGGGGGGAATGTTCCCGCGTCCGAACCCCTCGACCACGATCCCGTTCGCGCCGTCACGCACGGCGAAGTCGATGTAGTTCCGGCCGATTCCGGACTGCGCCTGGATCACGTCGACCCGCGCCGTGAGCTCGGCAGGATGGAAAACGCGCCGCCCGACAGGCGCCCGGCGGAAGACGACCCGGTCCTCGTCGCAGTACCCGACCGGGCCCCACCAGGGCGACTCGAACGTCGCGCAGTTCGCGGAATGCGTCTTCCGGACTTCGCGCGCCGCGTGGATCGTGTTGTTGAGGACCGCGAAGACGCCCTTCCCCCGGGCTTCGTCGCTCGATGCCACCTTCACGGCGCACCAGATGTTCGCCGGGCCGTCGGCGCTCGTGTCCGACGCCCCCCGCATGGCGCCGACCACGCATATCGGCTTCTCGGAGCCGTGGAGAAGGTCGAGCATGTACGCGGTTTCTTCGAGCGTGTCCGTTCCGTGCGTCACGACGGCGCCCGCCGCGTCCTCTTCATCGAGCGCCTTCTCGATCGCGCGGGAGAGGCGGAACATGAGCTGCGGGGTCATGTTGCAGGAGGCGACGTTCGAAAACTCCCGCACCTCGACCTCGGCAACCTCCGAAAGGCCCGGGACGGCGGCCGCGAGGTCTTCGCCAGAGACCGCGGGAACCAGCCCGCCCTTCTCCTCGTCATACTTCATCGCAATCGTGCCGCCCGTCGTGAACACAATGACTTTCTTCATTTCTCGCCTTCCGCCTCGGGTATGAGGCGCTTTTCAAAACAAGGAAACCTCCCGCACGAGGCCGGGGGGCAACTGGCGGCGGGTTCCGCTTCCGCCAGCCGCTTCCCAAGGCCCCGCGCAGGAGGCGGGGGGAAGTCAGGGTACGGGTACTACTTCTTCTTCGGCTTCGCGGCGACCGCGGCCATCACTTCCTCAATCAGCTTTCCGTTCAGCTTCTTCTTGTACTTGTCGATCACGGGCTTCACGGCCGCGCGGAACGGCGCCTTGTCGACATCCGTGATCTTCATTCCCTTCTTCGCGATTTCCTTCCACTGCCCGGCCTCGAGATCCTCAACCATCTTCGTGTGGATCGGACCCATCTCGCGGCCGGCTTTCAGGATCGCCTCCTGATACTCCTTCGGCATGCTGAGGAGGAGCTTCTTATTCATCAGGATCGGGCTCGACATGTGGATGTGGCCCGTGCGGGTGATGTACTTCTGGACCTCGTAGAACTTCTGCGTCACGACGTGGGCGGGCGGGTTCTCCTGGCCGTCCACAGTCTTCATCTGGAGGGCGGAGTAGAGTTCGCCGAACGCGATGATGGTCGGGTTGCAGCCGAGCGCCTTGAAGGTGTCGACGAAGATCTCGCCCTCAGGCACGCGGATGTTGAGGCCCTTCATGTCCTTCGGGGACTTGATCTCGCGCTTGTTGTTCGTCACGTGGCGCATGCCGTTTTCCCACCAGCCGATCACGACCGCGCCCTTCGGCTCGACGAGCTTCGCGAACTTCTCGCCGACCGGGCCGTCGAAGACCTTGCGGTAGTCCCAGTCGTCATTGAAGATGAAGGGGAGGTTCGTGATGCCGAAGTCCGGGATCCAGTTTGAAAGGATCGTGTCGGAGGTCTGGCAGAGCTGGTGCGTGCCGAGCATCACGCCCTCGGTGATCTCGAGCTGCTTCCCGAGCTGGTCGGAAGGGAAGACCTGGATCTTTACGCCGCCGTCCGTGAGTTCGGAAACGCGCTTCGCAAAGAGTTCCGCGATCTTCTGGTAGTGATGGTTCGGAGCGCCGGTGTGGCCGAACTGCAGCTTCCAGACCTTCTTCTTCGCAATGGCCGGAGCAACGGGGCCGATTGCAGCAAGCGCCGCAACGGCCGCGCTTCCCGTTATCAGATCACGTCTTTGCATAACTCGTCTCCTTTCGCGCCAAGAGGCGCATCACTCGGGGGATAATCCGCTCCCCTGCCAATTACTCATGCAAAAACCGTGCCATAGCCCCTCAGGCGAAGACCGTGAGGATCTGCGGCACCAGGATGAAGAGGATGAGAAGGGCGATGTAGGCCGCGAGGTACGGCAGCGTCTGCGCCACCACGCTCTCGAACTTCACCTTCGCGATGTTCGACGCGATGAAGAGGTTCAGGCCGACAGGCGGCGTGAACTGCCCGACCGCGAGCGCGATGATCGTGAAGACACCGAAATACACCGGATCGATCTCCATTTCGGTGACCACGTGCATCATTGTGGGGACGAAAAGCACCAAAGCGGCGACGTTGTCGAGGAACGTCCCGAGGACGAGCAGCATCGCGAGGACGATGAACATCACGAGGGTCTGGCTCTCGGTGTAGTCCGTGATCATCTCGGCAAGCGTCTGCGGAACCTGTTCCGCGGTGATGACGAAGCCGAAGAAGTTCGCCGTCCCCATGAGGAACATGATGATCGCGGCGTTCTCCGCGGTGTTCATGAGGATCTTGAAGATCGACTTGAGGGTGAGAGTCCTGTAGACGAAGAAGCCGATGAAGAGGCCGTAGAAGCAGGCGACCGCGGCGGACTCCGTCGCCGTGAAGACGCCGCCGTAGATCCCGCCCATGATGATCACCGGCATGAAGAGCGCGAGCATGCTCTCGCGGACGATTTTCCCCGCGATCGCGCGGTCGACCGGAGGCTCCCCCGTGAGGTGGTGCTTTTTCGCGATCCGCCAGTTGACGAGGAAAAGAGCCGCGCTGATGAGAAGCCCCGGAATGATGCCGCAGAGGAAGAGCGCGCCGATCGAGGCGCCTGAGAGGACCCCGTAGACCACCATCGTGAGGCTTGGCGGAATGATGAGGCCGAGGGCGCCGGACGCTGCGACGACGCTCGCACTAAAGGCGCCGCCATAACCCTTCTTCTTCATCGAGGGAATCAGGATCGAGCCGATTGCCGCGGTCGTCGCAGGGGCGGAACCCGAGATCGCGCCGAAGAACGCGGAGGCGCCTGTCGCCACCTGGGCAAGGCCGCCGGGGTAACGCCCGACCAGCATCGAGGCGAGGCCAACGAGCCGGTCCGAAATCTTCGCTTCCGCCATGATGTTCCCGGCGAGAAGGAAGAGCGGGATCGCCATGAACGGGAACGAATTGATGCCGTTGAAGATCTTCTGCGGGAGAAGGAGGAGCGGCCACTCGCTTCCGATGACGACGGCGAGCACCGAGGCAATGCCGAGCGACACCACGATCGGCACGCCGATGAGGAGCATCACGAAGAACGCGGTGAAGAGAATGATGACCATGGCACGCCTCCTTATGCTCCGGCTGAAGGATCAGGCGCCGCGGGGTGCCTGAAGCCGAGGATGTCCTCAACGCACTGCGCGACCACGTAAAGAAGCGAAATCGCCGAGGAAACGGGAATCGACATCACGATCCACCCGACGGGGATCCCCGTGGACGGCGACTTCTGGATCATCGAGCGCATCGAGAGGTCCCAGCCGTACTTGACGAGGAGCAGGAAAAACGCGGCTGTCGCCGCGTACATGCAGAGCCGGATCGCGAACTGCAGCGTCGCCGGAAACTTGCTCACGATGAAAGTGACCGAAACGTGGGTCTTCTTGTAGACCGCGATGGAACTGCCGAACGTGACGACGTAGACCATCGCGTAGATCGCGAGTTCCTGGCTTTCTGGGAACGGGAGCGAAAGGACGTATCGGAAAATGACCTGAAGCATCACGAGACAGGTCATGAAGCCCAGCACAATGCCCGTGAAGACGGTCACTGCGCGGTTTAGCAACGCGAGTGCCTTCATTGGATTCCCCCCTTTTCCGAAACGATCGGAACGGGGTGGGAAGGAAGTGCCTTCCCACTCCTGTTAAAATTTTTATACCCTTGAATTTTTCCTTTCGCCTTGGCTACTTAGCCTAGGTTATTCATAGTATTCAGGAATCGCGCCAGGCTTCCCGTTCACCCGTCATTACGAAGTCTGGGGCATTTGCACCTGCCTGATCAGGCGGCCCGGGAACTTCGCAGACAGATCTCACCGAAGGTTTTCCGACGGCTTCAGGCGGCATCGCGGAAGAGGAGCGCCCGATATTGTCCTCGCCCTGCCCTGCGGGAGGAAAATAGGAAAGCAACTGGAAAAGCCTTTCGCGTTTTCGGCCGAATTTCCCCATCTCTTCTGACGCAGTCGCCTATTTCCCCATGCTGAACGTCATCTGGGCATTCCTCATCGTTTCAGGCATTGCCGCGTGCCTTTTCAGGACCGTGTTCCTCGGCGAGGCCGACGCGCCGGGGAAAATGGTCTCGGCGCTCTTCGCGTCAGGCTCGGCCTCGATGGAGATCCTCGTCGGCCTCTGCGGCATGATGTGCTTCTGGCTCGGGGTCTCACGAATCATGGAGAGCACCGGGCTCACGGAGGCGCTCGCCCGGAGGCTGCGGCCGCTCTTCCGCGTGATCATGCCGGGGGTCCCTGACGGCCATCCGGCGCTCGGCTCCATCACGATGAACCTCGCCGCGAACATGCTGGGGCTTGACAACGCCGCGACCCCGCTCGGGATACGGGCGATGAAGGAGCTTGAGACGCTGAACCCCCGGAAGGGGGTCGCGACGGACGCGGAGATCATGTTCCTCGTGATCAACACGTCGGCCGTAACGATCTTCCCCGTTTCCGTCATCCTCTACCGGGCGAAGTTCGGGGCCGCGATGCCGACGGACGTCTTCCTCCCGATTCTCATCGCGACCACCTGCTCGACCCTCGTCGGATTCCTCGCGGTCGCGTTTTGCCAGAGGCTTAGCCTTCTCCGCGCGCCCCTCCTCGCGTTCTTCGCCGCGCTCGCGGGGCTCGGCGCCGGCGTCGCCTGCTGGGCGGCCTACGCCGGGGCGAACCTCGCCTCCCAGGCGACCGCGGTCTCGAACAGCCTCCTTCTCGCCTTCATCGCGGGGGTGGTCCTCTACGGAACCTTGAAGAAGCAGTCGGTCTATGACGCCTTCATCAAGGGAGCCAAGGAAGGGTTCTCGGTCACCTTCGCGATCCTCCCCTACCTCGTCGCGATGCTCGCCGCGATCGCGGTCTTCCGCGCGAGCGGCCTCCTCGACCTCGTGCTCGACGGCTTCAGGTGGGCCTTCGCCGCGGCAGGCTGCGACACGACGTTTGTCGACGCGCTTCCCGTCGCCGCCGTGAAGCCGCTCTCCGGGTCCGGGGCGCGGGGCATGATGCTCTCGGTCTTCCAGCAGTTCGGACCGGACTCGCTCCAGGGCCGGATCGCCTCGATCATGCAGGGGTCGACCGAGACCACGTTCTACGTGCTCGCGGTGTACTTCGGGGCGGTCGGGATCACGCGCGTCCGGCACGCGGTCTGGTGCGGGCTCGCGGCGGACCTCGCGTCCTGCGTCGCCGCGATCCTCGTCGGCTACCTTTTCTTCGGCTGACCGCCGAGGCGGGGGAAAAGCACCGCTCAGGCGAGAAGCGCGCCTTCGAGCCTGAGGAGGAGAGTCTTCGCGGCAAGCCCCCCGTCGTAGCCCGTGAGGCCGCCGTCCTTCCCGAGCACCCGGTGGCAGGGAATGACGATCGCGAAGGGGTTCCTGCCTACCGCGGCTCCCACCGCGTGGGCGGCCTTCGGCTTCCCGATTCCACGGGCGATCGCGCCGTAGGTCGTCGTAGTGCCCCAGGGGACCCGGCCGAGCTCCTGCCAGACCGCCTTTTCAAAGTCGGACCCGATCGGAAGAAGCGGAAGGTCGAACGACTTCCTTTTCCCTTCGAAGTATTCGCGAAGCTCGGAAGAAGCCCTGCGAGTGAGGGGAGTGGAGCCAGGGACGGCCCGGAGCCCGGCTTTCGAAAGGACCCGGGCTGAACTCCCGTGCTTCCCCGACTCCCAGTCGATGAAGACGAGGGCGCCGTCCGAGTCCCCGATGAGAAGCGCTCCCGCGGGCGTTTCTAGCCGCTCGACCGTCACGGTCCGGGCAGAGCCGGAAAGCGCGTGCTTCCTCATTCCGGCCTCCTTCTCACTTGAAGAGCGAGTTCCAGAGCTTCTCCGCGTCCTCGCGGGACGCCTTTCCTTCCTTCTCCTCCTTCCCGGGCTCGAACTCCGTCCCCTCGTACTCCTCCTCGATCTCGTTCCGGAAGAAGCTCATCGGGGAAGAGGACGCGAGGAACCGTCGGGCTACCTCTTCATCCATAGCCGCGAACCGCATCGCGCGCCCCGAGGAAAACTCGATCTCGAGCGCCCTCGAGCGCCGGTCGAACCGCGCCCTTCTGATTCCGTCCCGCCTGATGTCACGCCATTCCATTTCCGACGCCCTCCTCGTGGAAAGACCACGAGGATCACTTTACGCCCGGCAGAATCCGCCAGCGGCATCGGCCTTCCAACTTTCAGCCGGCAGCGGGGACTCCGCGCCCAACGGTTCCTTCGCCCGCGGGTGCTGCGCTCGCCACGTCTTTCCCGTGCGAGAGATCGATCGTCCGGTCGAAGAGATCCGCGTAGGCGTTGTCATGCGTCACGAAGACAAGGAGCGAGCCCGGAAGCTTCCGCTTGAGGAGCTCCGCCATCGCGCGCGAGGACTCGGGGTCGAGCGCCGATGTGGGCTCGTCGAGGATCGCGGTCGCGGGCTTCTGGAGGAGAATCCGGGCGAAGGTGACCCGCTGCTGCTCGCCGCCTGAAAGTATCCTTCCCCAGTCGTCCCGGTCGCTGAGCCGCCCGGCGATTCCGGCGAGGCCCGCCTCGCGGAGCGACTCCACGCAGTCGCGGTCGCGGTAGCGCCCGGGGTCGTCCGGATACGCGAGCACTTCCTTAAGCGTCGCCACGGGAAGGTAGGGCTTCTGCGGGTAGATCCGCGTCCCGGTCGGGAGCCTCACTTCGCCCCGGCTCCAGGGCCAGATCCCGGCAGCGGTCCGGATGAAGATCGTCTTCCCCGTGCCGCTCGGTCCCCCGATCCGGAGCCAGGCGGGGCCCGGCTCCGTGAAGTCGAGGCCGCTGAAGAGAACCCGCCCTGACGGGACCGAAGCGGAGAGTCCGGAGGCGCCGAGCTCGTGCCCCTCCTCCCTAAGCCCTGCGCCGCCCCGCTTCACGCGGGAAAGCGCCTCGGCAAAACCGGAAAGACGGTCGATCACGGCGGCGAGCGCGATGAGGCGCTTGTAGTAGTCGAGGAACCACTGGAAGCCGTCCAGCACGTTCTCGAAGGCGCTCCGCGCCTGCATGATGTCCCCGAGCGTCATCGTCCGGGCGAGGTACGGGGGAAGGGTCGCCGCGATCGGGATCAGCCACGAGAGCCGCATCTGGAACGCGGTGAAGGTCTCGGCCTTCAGCTCCCGGCCGATCAGCCGGAACCAGTTGTCGCGGACGCGGGCGAAAAGCCCGAGAAGGCGCGAGCGCTCCGCGGGCTCCCCCTTCATGAGGGCGATCTCGGGCGCGTTCTCCCGGACCCTCACGAGCGCCGTACGGAAGTCCGCCTCGCGGCGCTGCCGCTCGACGTTGAGCGGCCTCAAGGGGTGGCCGACCCAGTGCATGAAGAGCGTGCAGAGGACCGCGAAGACGAGCGCGATCCAGACGAGGTAGCCGTGGACCTCGACCGTGCTCCCGCCAAGCGCGACGCTCTGCACGCCTGACATCGTCCAGAGGATCGCGACGAAGCTCCCGAGCCGCGTCATCGTCTGGATGAAGTTCTTCGCGAGGAAGAGCGTCTCGTCCGCGAGCATCCAGAGGTCCTCCGCGATTCGCTGGTCGGGGTTGTCGGGCTCGCCCTCGAGCTTCAGGCGCCACTCGCCGCTCTCCTTGAGCCACTTCGAAACAAACTCCCGCGTCATGAAGTCCCGCCACTCGAACTTCACCGCCTTGATGAGCCAGTTCCCGAGGACGATGAAGAGCGCGATGAGGGTGATGTAGAGGAGGTATTCGAGAAGGAGCTGCGGCATCTGCTCCGCCTCGAACTTCGAAAGCGCGTCGAAGAACTCCTTGTTCCAGCGCGCGACGAGGACGAGGACCCGGGCGAAGGCGACCGAGCAGCCGACTGAGAGCAGGAAGAGAAGCCAGGGCTTCCAGGCCTTCTTCCCGAACCAGAACGGGGACGCGAGCCGCCAGAAAGCGGTGAGAAGCTTCATGAGACGGGGAGCTCCCTAGTTAAAAACGTCCCCGGGGCAAAGGCGGGCTCCGGGGAAAAGTCCCGGGCAAAGTCCGGGGCAGAGGAAGAGGGAGAACCGGACGGGTCCCGGAGAGGAGCGGCCTTCGCCCCGCTCCCGCCCCGGAACCCGCTAGTTCCTGTAACTAGCCAGCCGCTAGAACCGGCCGGTAAGCGTCACCATCAGGGTGCGCGGGTCGCCGTAGACGTTGTTCAGGTAGTACGTGCGGTTCTTGTAGTTCTCGTAGTACTTCTTGTCGAACGCGTTGTAGAGGCTCGCGCGGAGGTTCCAGCGGTCGGTGAGGTCAGCCGAAACCCCGAAGTCCCAGACCGAGTACCCGCCCTGGAAGGCATTGTAGGTCGAGGTCGTGCGGCTCTGGCCGCGCATCCCCGCCATCAGCATGATGCGGCGCTGCCAGAAGGGGAGCCGGTAGGTCGTGGAGAGGTGCCAGATGTGGCGAGCCGTGTGCGGGC
Organism: uncultured Sutterellaceae bacterium; assembly: GCA_902797695.1. GTDB lineage: Bacteria > Pseudomonadota > Gammaproteobacteria > Burkholderiales > Burkholderiaceae_F > Mesosutterella. Next base: position 29,499 of record CADBTW010000070.1, on the reverse strand, counting down.
TGTTCAGCATGCCGGCCTTGCGGGTCTTCACGCTGCCCTCGTCGTCCTCGTACTCGGAGTGGTTGTAGGTGTAGCCCGCGGTGACGTTCCAGAAGGGAAGGACTTCGCCCGTGAGCTCGAACTCGAACCCCTGGCTCTTCACCTTGCCGCCGTTCTCGTAGTGGTCGAACCACTCGCCCGCAGCGTCGTAGCCCCAGGTGTTCACGACGCGATCCTTCTGGTTGATGCGGAAGACCGCGAACGTCGCGCTCGCCTTCTTCTGGAAGAGGTCAGCCTTGACGCCGGCCTCGTACTGCTCGCCGGTCACGGGCTTCAGGACCTTGTTGTTCTCGTCGAGGCCCGCCGGCTGGTAGATGTCGGTGTAGCTCGCGTAGGCAGTGAGGTTCGGAACGATGTCCCAGGTGATGCCGGCGTACGGGATGAACTTCGTCTTCGACTCGGATTCGCCCGAGATGTCCTTGTTGTTCAGGTGGTTGAACGTGTTCGGCTCGCTCTTAAAGTGCGCGAGGCGCCCGCCGATCAGGATGTGCACGGGGTCGATCAACTCGTACCGGGTGCCGATGTTGAGCGCGGCCTCGGTGTCCTCGGGCTTATAAGTCCGGTTGTAGGTGGGCTTCGACCAGTCGGGTTCGGAAAGCATCCAGGGCCGGTAGTCGGCCGCCGGCACCTTCCCGTACTTCTTCGGGGTCGCGCGGACTTCGTCCGTGTCGACCTTCGAGTGGGCGTAGGACGCGCCGATGAACGCCTCGTGCCTGTGGCCGAAGAGCCGGTAGTGGCCGTCAAGCTTCGCGGAGAGCTTGATCTCCTCAAGCCCGAGGTCGTACCAGTAGGCGTTGTTCGCCTGGCCGCCGACCTGGAGGAGTGTGTTCGTCGGGGTGATGCCGTTCGAATTGATCACGCGGCCGAACCGGTTCGTGCCGCTCGTCTTCGACCAGTCGGCGTGAGCCTCGACCTTCCAGTCGTCGTTGAAGCTGTGGGTGAATTCGCCGAAGAGGTTCACCTTGTTGTTGCGGTAGCGGTTCCAGTCGGCGCCATAGTACTTGGAGCGCGGAAGGTCGCTGTCCGTGATCGCCTTCGTCTTCTTGTCGTAGAAAAGCGGGACGCCGTAGTAGTCGGCGCGGCGCGAGGAATGCATGTAGAGCGCGCCGAGGTCGAGCTTCGTGCGGGGCGTGAGGTCCGCCTCGATCACGCCGTAGAACGTGCCTTCCTTGTGGGAGACGGAGTCCTGGATCGACTTCCCGGTGTCGCCCGCCATGACGACGCGGCCGCGAAGCGTCTTCGCCGCGTTCAGGGGCCGCGAAAGGTCGACCGTCTGGCGGAACCGGTGGTAGCTCCCGACCGAGGTGCTCTCGGTGAATTCCGGCGTCATGAGCGGCTTCTTCCTCACCATGTTCACGGTGCCGCCCGGCTCGCTCATGCCCTGGATGAGGCCGGACGGGCCGCGGAGCACTTCGATCCGGTCGTAGATCGCGAGGTCGTTCGTCATGCCGCCGTCAGCGAACGAGTTCCCGGATCCGTGGAACCCCGGGGCGATCCCGGAGACGCCGTCTTCCGACAGCTGGTTCATCTGGAAGCCGCGGGACCAGAAGACGTAGGAGTTCGCGCCGAAGTTCGGCGTGACGTTCACGCCCGTGATGTGGCGCATCGCGTCGGCGAGGTCCGCGTAGTTCTGCTCCTCGATCTCCTTCGAGGAGAGGACGGAGAACGACTGCGGCGTCTCGCGGATCGTGGTCCCGAAGGGGGAGAGGTCAGTCTCGACCCCGTTCACCGAGTACGTGTAGTCCTCGGGCGCCGCGGCGGTCACCTCGACCCGGTCAAGGGTCTGGGAGGCGGGCGCGTCAGCCGCTACCGCCGCTCCCGAGGCGAGAGCGGCTGAAACCGCCGCCGCGACCTGGAGCATTGCTGCCCTGTTCTTCTTCATTTTGTTCATTTCCTTTGAACGTGCTGCATTGCCCCGGCTATTTTCTCGCGGCAGGGGCTTATCGCTTTTAATTCTTCACTTCGCTTCGATTCTCATTCGCGGCGAACACGCCGCCGCTTCCTCCCGGGCCTTGCCCCGCGCTACTTCCGCGGAGCCGTGACGAAGAGGATCTTCGAAAGGCCCGATTCGCGCGCCATCGCCATCGCTCGGGCGACGTTCCCGTACTCGGTCCGCTCGTCCGCGCGGATCCGGACCGGAGTCGAGGGATCGTCAGCCGCCGCCTGGACGAGCTTCTCCCGGATCGCGGCCTCCTCAGATCTCGTGCCGTCGATCGACATGGCGCCCGTGCGGTCCACTTCGATCGTGAGGTCCTTCTTCGGGGCTTCCAGCTTCTCGGCGCGGTCCGTGGGGAGCGAGAGCCTGAAGGCCTCGTGCATCACGGGCGCGGTGATGATGAAGACGATGAGGAGGACAAGCATGATGTCCACCATCGGCGTCACGTTGATGTCGCCCATCACCCGGTTCTCGGCCTCGGGAAGGAGGCGTCTCGCGCGGCTCATCATTCGCTTCTAGCGGAACCGGGCTTCTTCCCAGTCGCGAGGTAGGTGGCGAGGCGCCCTGCGAAGGACGCGAGATCCTCGAGCACCGCGCGGTTCCCGGCCGCGATCGCGTTGTTCCCGAGCACCGCGGGGATCGCGACGAAGAGCCCGAAGCCCGTCATCACGAGGGATTCGCCGATCGGGCCCGCCACCTGGTCGATCGTCATCTGGCCGCCGGAGGAGAGCGACATCAGGGTGTGGTAGATGCCCCAGACCGTTCCGAAGAGCCCGACAAAGGGCGCCGTGGCGCCGATCGAGGAGAGCGCGGGAAGGCCCCGCGAGATCCGCTGCGAGATGCGCTCGATCGCGGACGCCGATCCCCGCTCGACCCAGTCCGCCTTTTCGGCGAGGCTCCCGGCATTGCCCCGCTCGTCATAGGCGCGTCCCGCCTCGGCCCCGGCCTCCGCGACCTCGCGCCAGGATCCGGAACCCGCGCCGAGCGACCCGAGGCACGCCTCGGGGCTCTCGCCGTCCCAAAAGCGGCCGGCCGCGCTCCGCTCCGCGCGAAGCCTCCGGAGCCGCATGGCGCCCATCACGATCAGCCACCACGAGGCGATCGACATGAGAAGAAGGAACGCCGCGACCGCGAGGCCCACGGCATCGGTCTTCGAAAGGATTTCAAAAAGGTTGAATGTCTGCATTCCGCGCTTTCCTCTTTTTTGAGGGCGGTGGCCCGAAGGGGGTCACCGCCTCGTTTCCCGTGCGCCCGCTACCGCTTCAGGCTGAAACCCACCTCGATCCTGTAGGTCCTCGCGACCGCCCTGCCGTTCTCGCGATACGGGGCGAACCGCCACTTCCGCACCGCGTCCGCTGCCGCCTGGTCAAGCATGTCGCTCCCGCTCGAGTTCGCGACCGAAACCGAGGAAGGAAGCCCTTCCGGGCTGATCGTGACGGAAAGCCCGACGGCTCCCTCGAGCCCCCGCTGCCGCGCGCGAACGGGGTACGCGGGTTCGACCCGGTGAAGGACAAGGGCCTTGTCCCGCGAGCTCGCGGGAGCCGAAGAAGCCGCGCCCTTCCCGGTGCCGCTGCTGGAAGCGCCCGAACCGCCCGAGTCGCCCTGTCCCCTGCCGCCGCCCGGCTTCCCGGAAGCGCCGTGGCCGCCGCCCGATTCGCCCTTCGCGTTGCCCGGGCCCGCCCGTCCGGCGGTTCCCGGAGCGGCAGCGCCGGTCGCCGGAGCGGCCCCCGCGGGAGCCGCGGCTTTCGGCTGCGGCTGCACCGGCGCGGGCGCGGGGACAGGCGCAGGAGCGGGAGCAACAGGCGTTTCAGCCGGAGCGCTCGCCGTGCGGACGGGCGCCCTTTCAGCCGCGGGCGCCTTCGGCTTCGGCGCGCTTGCCGCCGGAGCCGCCTTGTTCGCGGCCTTCGGTGTTTCTGCGCCGGCCTTTTCCCCGGAATTTCCCTTCTCGGGGCCAGGCGCCCTGGCCTCTTCCCCGGACCCCGTTCCCGGATCCACGACCTCGATCGCGATCGCCTTTTCAGGAGCCGGATGGGCGAGGCTGAAGAGCGCGAGCGCGGCGAGTCCCGCGGCATGCGCCGCGATCACGCAGGCAAGGGCCTTACGTGAAGCACTCCTCTCATCAAGCCGCACGATCTCTCTCCTGAAATGCCAAGCGGAAATCTTTCGGCGTTAACCGAAATGAAGGTCAAAATCATGGCGGTTGTCATCCGCACTGTTAATGATATAGATTCTCAATTACGTTTTCCGTGTGGCGCACCTGCCTCTTCCCTGTCCTAAAACAAGAATCATTCGCAATTGCCTGTAACAATTTGAAAAAAACAGGCGATATCGCTTTCCCCTAACCCTGACTGGATACAGTGAAGTCCTTAGGCGCTGCAGCCTACGGCTGGCCGCGCATTGGGCATGAGGGAATTGCGCCTAGAATCCCTAGGAACAGATACCGATTTTTCAGTGGGGGTAAAAATGGCTGAACAGGGCAAGACCTGCTGCGCGCTGAGGAAACCGGGCGACCCGGTGTTCCCGATCCCATCCGCGCCCGGATACCCGAAGCTCCGGGCGGGAACGCAGCTCGACGCGATCTACGAGCGCTTCCTCGCGAAGGGCAGGGGCTTCGGGCGGCCCGGCTGCCCCGGGGGGCTCCCGCGGGTCGTCGTCGCGTTCGACCTCCAGTGCCCCTGGTGCCACAGGTTCTGGGAAACGGCGAAGGTGCTGGAGCGCGAGATTGACTTCCGCTGGTACCCGGTCTGCGTCACGAAGGACGTGAGCACGGCGCAGGCGGCGGCGGTGCTCGCGGCGGCGGACCCCTACGCGCTCGCGTCCGAATCCGAGGACCTCTTCAACGACCCGGACTTCCGCGGGATCGATCCGAAGGAGCACCCGGTGACGCAGGAGGAGCGGGACACCGCGTGGGAAAACTCCCGGATCTTCCGGAAGTCTGGCGGCACGTCTGTTCCGCTCGGGATCTACAGGACCCCGGACGGCCGCTACATTCCGCTCTTCGGCGACATGACGGCGGAGGAAATCAGGAAGGCGATCGGCCTCGGGAAAGCCGCCTGATGAAGACGATCCGGCTCATCTATCCGCAGTGGCAGGGCGGGATTTCGCCCGAGGACCGGCTCTCCGTCAACGTGGTCCCCGAGGATGACATGAAGGCGGGCTACATGGTCGGGGCCCGGATCCTCGACCTCGTCGCGCCGCCGACGAAGAACGAGACCTGGACCGTCCCGGTCTCGACCGGGCTCGAGGACACCGGAGCGGTGAACGGGATCCGGAACCGCGGGATCGTCCTTTCGCAGCTCCGCGCGGCGCTCGGGCTCCTCGACATCGCGGGCCCCGACCGCATCGCGACGCTCGGCGGCGAATGCTCGGTGTCGCTTGCCCCGTTCTCGTGGCTCGCGTCGCGGTACAGCGGCGACACGGCGATGATCTGGCTCGACCGGCACGCGGACGCGCTCCTCCCGCTTGAGCTCTTCGACGTGCTCCACACGATGACGCTCGCGCACCTCGTCGGCCGCGGGGACCCCGAAATCCTCTCGCTCCTCCCGCAGAAAATCGACCCGAGGAAGACGCTCCACATCGGGCTCCGGCCGCTTGAGCCCGAAGAGACGCGGGAGAAGCTCCGGGGATGGGGCTGCTCCGTGCTCTCGCGGAAAGAAGTCCTCGACGATCCCGCGCGCCTCACGGCGTGGCTCGAGGGGTGCGGCGCGAGCCGCGCGCTCGTGCACCTCGACCTCGGAGTCCTCGACCCTTCCGAATTCTTCCCGGAGCTCGGCCGCTCGACCGGCGGCATGCGGATCCCGGAAGTGATCGACGTGATCGAGCGGATCTCGTCCACCCTCGACCTCGTCGGGATCTCGATCTCGGACCCGGTGCCGCACATGGCGGCGCAGCTCCGGAGGCTTCTCCGGAATCTCCCGCTTTTCTGAAGGATTTCCCAGTGCCTCGGGCGCGGCAGCCCTGCCCGCCTCCGGGCGGCGCGCCGCAAATCCTTCGCCGCTTTACTTTCACCCGCTAGAATCAAACAAACGCAGGATTGAAGCGTTCCTTCCTGCCCCGGAACACGGGGCGGGGGATCGCCCCGTTCTTTCGGAGGACCAGACATGTCAGAAGAGAAGAAGCTTTTCACGATCGAGCTCTCGGAGAAAACGGTCGAAGGGCTGAATCTCATCACCCAGAGGAAGGGAATCACGGTCGAAGCCCTTCTCGGATCTCTCGCCGACAAGGCGGCCCGGGCCGCCTTCGCCGCGCAGAACGCTGACGAGAAGCTGGACGAAGTGAAGTCCCGCGTCTCTGCCGGTGTGGCAGAGCTGAACGTCAAGGGAAGGGAAATGCTTGCGAAGTTCCAGGCGAAGCGTGCGGAATACCGCAGGCGGAGCGACGAACCGAAGCAGGACCCCGAGGAGAAACAGAGCAAATGAACATTCGTTCTCGTAAGAGAGTCATCGCGAGGCGGATCCGCCCGGCGGCCGAACAGGCGCCAGGGACCACAGAACCCATGGAGGAAAAGGAAATGGCAGAACAGGAACAGGCGGCCGTTGCCGCTGAGGAAGTGAAGGAAGAAGCGGTGCAGGCCGAAGCTCCCGCCGCCGAACCTGAAGTGGTGGCAGAGGCTCCGGAGGCTGCTGCCGAACCCGTGAAATGCTGCGAGTGCGAGGCGAAGGCTGAAGAGCCCGTGAAGCCCGCCGAGCCCGCGAAATGCTGCGAGTGCGAAGCGAAGGCGGAGGAACCCGCGAAGCCCGCCGAACCTGCGAAATGCCCCGAGTGCGAAGCGAAGGCCGAGGAACCCGCGGAAGCGGCCGAGCCCGAGAAATGCCCCGAGTGCGAAGCGAAGGCGGAGGAACCTGCGGAAGCGGCCGAGCCTGAACCCGAGATCGAACAGGAAGAAAACGGGCTTGAACAGGTCGTCATTTCGCTTGACGACGAAACCCTCGAAGGCCTTTCCTACGCCGCCGACAAGAAGGGCGAATCGGTCGCCGCGCTCGTCGCGGGCCTCGCCCGCCGTGCCGCGAAGGCCGCTCTCGCCGCGCAGGAAGCCGAAAAGAAGCGCGCCGAAGTGGTTGAGAAGCTCACCGAAGGCGCGAAGGAACTCGGCAAGAAGCGCAAGGCCCTCCTCGGCACCCTGAAGGACGCCGACCTCGCGAAGGGGATCGACAAGGAGAAGTGGGAGAAGCACCTGAAGGAAAACACGAAGAAGCTTGAGAAGCTCCTCGGAAAGTTCTAGCTGAGGCGCTTCGCTCCGGAAGCTCGTCCCGGAAGCGGGAAAAAAGCTTCCTCCCGGAAGGGCGGCAGGGAAAGGCCTGATTCCACGGGCTTTTCCCCCCGCCCTTTTCCATGCCTTCTAGAACCGAACGAGACGGGCAGTCCCCGGTGCCGCTAAACTATCCGTTTCGTACGGGAAACAGGAACAACGGAAAGGAGACGCGGTGGCAGCCCCCCGGAGAACGAGAAGAGGAAACGCAGGCACTTCGCCCCGGAGGACAACCCGCCGCACGACGCAGAGCCGCCGCTCGGGCCTCGCGCGGGGCGCGGCGGCGCTTGCCGCCGCCGTCCTCTGCTTCCTCGCCGGCACCCAGAGCGACGTGATCGACGCGCTCGTCCGGGGCGGGATCGGCGCTGTTTCCGAAGCGTTCCAGAAAACGACCGTCGCGACGCCGCCGAAGGCACCTTCTCCGCGGCAGACGGCTCCCGCTTCAGGGGAACGCGTTTCGGGCCGCGTCGTGAAGGTGGCGGACGGGGACACCGTGACGATCCGGACCGCTTCCGGAAAGACCGAAAGGGTCCGGTTCCTCGGAATCGACTCGCCCGAGCACGACCAGGCCTGGGGCCCCCAGGCGGCGCTCGGCCTCTCCGGCCTCGTGATGGGGAAGGATGTCGAAGTGCGGTACCTGAACCGCGACCAGTACGGGCGGATCGTTGGAAAGGTCCTCGTCAGGGGTCGCGACGCGAACCTCGCCCAGCTTGAAGCGGGAAACGCCTGGTTCTATTCTCACTACGCGAAGCAGATGTTCCCCGAAGACCGGACGCCGTACGAAGCGGCCGCGGCCCGCGCGAAGGCCGCGAGGCGAGGACTCTGGTCCTCTTCTTCCCCGGTTCCCCCCTGGGAGTTCCGGAGCGCGAAGCGCCGGAACGAGGCGGGGGACTTCTCGAATTTCAGGGAGCGGGCTCCGGCACCGAAGGACGAAGGCGCCTTCGGGCGGCTGAATGGCATGCTCCCATAGCTTTTAAACGGAGGCAGGAATTGGCTGAGTCGAAATCGGAAAAGGAACTTCTCGGATGGACCGAAGGCGCCGAAATGCTCGAGATCGGGCGCGAGAAGCCGATGATCCGGGTGATCGCGGAAGCCGCCTATTCCCAGGTTTTCTCGAAGAGGACGGCGCGGCAGCTCCGGATGACGCTCCTCATCCCCGCGACCGGAACTCCCAAGGCCGCGGTTCTCTTCTTCCCGGGCGGCGGCTGGCTTGAGGCAGCAAAGGACCGGTTCGCGGAAGTCCGCTGGGCGCTCGCCCGCGCGGGATTCGTGGTCGCCGCCGCCGAGTACCGGACGATTCCCTGCCGTTTCCCCGCCCAGGTGGTCGACGCGAAGGCCGCTGTCCGGTTCCTCCGCGCGAACGCGTCCGAGTTCGAGATCGACCCGGATCGGATCGGCGTCCTCGGGAACTCAGCCGGCGGGTGGCTCGCCGAAATGACGGCGCTCTCCTCTGGAAAATCCGAGTGGGATTCGCCCGAGTGGCCCGGCGTCCCGTCCTCGGTCAGCTGCTGCTGTGCGCTCCACCCGGTCTCGAGCCTCCGCGGAATCGCGGAAGGGCTTTCCCGCGACGCCCGCGACGCGCACGCGACGGAAGCGGCACCGGAAGCGCTCCTCGCGAACGGGGTCGCCTTCACGGCGCCGCCGAAGGGGCTGAAGGAGCAGCTCCTCCAGGGGAGCCCGATCGAGCTCCTGAAGGACCTGAAGAAGAAGGACATCCCGCCCTTCCTCCTCGTCCACGGGAGCTCTGACCGCATGGTGTCCCCGCTCCAGAGCGCGAAGATGTTCAGGGCGCTCCTCGAAAAGGACGCCGACGCGCGCTACGTGCTGCTCCCGGGCGCCGACCACTCGTCAGACACCGTCTGGTACCAGGATTCCCTGAACGAGCTCATCGTTTCCTTCTTCAGGAAAAACCTCGAAGCGTAAGGCGACCGGAACGCGATCCGCCCGCCACCTCCGGGCGGCAGGCGCGTGTCAGGCGGCAGCCCCCGTTTCTTCTTCCGCCGCCGCGCGATTTTCCTTCGCGAGTTTCTTCGCGAAGGCGCGGACAACGCGCCGGATCTTCTTCCGCCCGATACCGATCCCGGCGAGCGACCCGGCGCATGGCGTCATGTTGAGAAGGTGGAAGCGCGTGCCTGTTCCTTCAAGGCCGAATTCCGCCGCCTGGTGCCAGTGCCCGAAGTACCAGTCGGTCGCCCGGGTGAACTTCGGGCGGAGCATTTCGAGGCTCTCCTCCGTCTCCGAGTTCTCGATCCACTCGGGATTGATCCCGCAGACCGCGCAAACCTCGGGCAGCGCGGCGGCGGGGCAGGTGTGCGTCACGACGATGTCCGCCTTGCCGAGCCCCGGGCGGGCCGCGATCTCTTCCGCCTCCTTCCGCGTGAGGATTTCCTCATCGAACCAGGTCCGCCCGTGCTCCCGGTACTCCCGGTCGATCGAGAAGGCACCGCCCGCGAAGAAGATCCGCTTTCCGCAGAGCTTCACGGAGCTTCCGCGTGGCATATAGAAGATCCCCTTCCTGACTTTCATGGGCTTCGTCGGGTTCTTCCCCCGGGCTATCTCCGCGAGCCGGGCGAAGTTCTCGTGGTTCCCGTCGCAGAAGTAGACCCGGACGCCGTGCCGGTCAAGGTCGTCCATGAACCAGCCTTCCTCCCCTTCGGTCTCGGGGAAATCGTCCCGCATCCAGTAGCCGAAGTCCCCCACGACGACGGCGGCGTCGGGCTTCAGTTTCTTCAGGGCATAGGAAAGAAAACGGAAGTTCGCGTGGGTGTCGCCCACGATCAGCAGCTTCTTCTTTTTGGCCATCTTCTTCTCTCAGGACAAGGTGCGCGGCCCGGAGGCCGACGCCGACAACCGGCGCCCTCTTTCCGGCACAGGGCGAATCATAGGGAAAGATAACGAAAAAACAGTCCCGAAATTGCAAGAAGTTGTTTGCGCCCCGGCTGTTCTCCCGGTACGGTTCCCGTTGCCTCGGCAGCGGTCCCCGGGCTTTTATCACGCTTCCGCAGGCAGAAAGGAACCAGAGGAAAATTCATGTACACAAAATTTTCCTGAAGATTCCAATCCTCCTGTTTTTGAGAAGAAAATAGAGGAATCTGATTCCGCGAATCCCCTTGGGGAATGGAGAACAACATGAAGACATCATTCATTGCGACTGGCGACAGCTTCATCACGCGGCACGTGGCCGAAGAGGGCTACGACGGGTTCGAGGAGCTGAAGGCGCTGATCAGCCGCCACGACGTCCGCTTCGCGAACCTCGAGATGACGTTCCACCGGAGCGAAGGCTACCCGGCCGCTTCGAGCGGCGGCACCTGGGCGATGACCGACCCCTCGATGCTGGACGACATGCTCCGCTACGGGTTCAACCTCTTCAACACCGCGAACAACCATTCGGGCGACTACGGCCAGGGGGGCGTCTCCGCGACGATCCGCCACGTCGAAGAGCGCGGGATGACCTTCGCCGGAACCGGGAACACGCTGCAGGAAGCGTCCGCCGCCTGCTACCTCGAGACCCCGAACGCCCGTGTCGCTCTGATCGGGCTCACCTCCTCCCTCGACCCCGCCGCGATCGCGGGCGGCCAGGGGTCGACCGTCGGCGGCCGCCCGGGGCTGAACCCCCTTCGCTTCAGGACGGTCCACCACGTGAACGCCGAGCACTTTGAAATGGTGAAGGATCTCGCACGGGTGACGAAGGCGAATGCGAAGGAGGACTACAGCATCAAGACCGGTTATTCCCTCCCCTACCCCGAGGGAACCTTCCCGCTCGGGAAGCTCAACTTCGCGCTCACCGACGGCCCCGAATGGAACGAGACGATCCCCGACAAGCGCGACATGAAGCGGACGCTTGACGAAATCGCCGAGGCGAAGCGCCAGGCTGACGTCGTGCTGGTCAGCGTCCACTCGCACGAAATGCCGGGAGACGACCCCGCGGTCTGCTGCGAGTTTCTCGAAACTTTCGCGCACGAATGCATCGACGCCGGCGCCACCGCCATCATCGGCCACGGCCCCCACGTGCTCCGCGGGATCGAGCTCTATCACGGAGGCGTGATCTTCTACTCGCTCGGGAACTTCATCTTCCAGACCGAAACCGTCGCGAAGCAGCCCTTCGACGCGTTCTACGGGAAGGGCCTCCCGCAGGAAACGAAGGTCGGGGCCTACATGGACATGCGGAGCAAGAACGGGACCCGCGGCTACGCCGTGCAGGAAGACATCTGGCGGGCTGTCGCCGCTTCCTGGGAACTCGAGGACGGGAAGCTCACGGGCGTCACCCTCTATCCGATCACGCTCGGGCAGCACGAGCGGCGCAGCGTGAAGGGGATCCCGAAGCTCTCCCGCGACCGCGCGACGCTCGAGCACCTCGCGCGGCTCTCCGAGCCCTACGGGACGAAGATCGAGATCGAGGACGGGGTCGGCAGGATCGTTCTCCCATAGTCTCCAGCCGGAACCCGTGGAAAAGGAGAGATAGCTCTCCGCGACTTTCGAAAGCAACTTGCAGAGCAGGCATCCTTCCCGGGCGGCTCCAGTCGTGAAGCCGCTCGGGATTTCCTTGCTCAGGATTTGCAACCAAACCCTTGAGCTATCAGAAAACCGAAGACAGCGTTATCGCTTCCGGCTGAGGCTTACGGGGCAATTCTTCTATTCAAAGTCCCTCAGCTCGGAGTAAATCCGTGAACGGTAACCGTAAAGAATGTCCGCCTTAGGGCAGTCCGCGAGTTTCCCATTGCAGAGCCTCCTCATTGCGACATTCGCTTCGTAGAACGGACTGAGGGAAAGTCCTGCCCGCTCAGCCGCGAGCCCGCCGAGGAAGCTGATGTCCATTATTTCCGGCGATTCGGATCTCCCGGGAAGGTTGTCCCGCAGGGACCAAAAGGTAACGAAGGCGGGATTCGGGTACGGAATCCGGTATCGGTTCCAGTGGATTCCTGGTTGGTGGTCGCCGAAACGGAGGAAGACTGTTGGTTTCTTCCGATCACCAACATACCGGTAAAACTCACTGAATGCTTCGCCGCTATCCGCAAGTTTTTCGTAATACGCTGAGAGAGCAACAGCTTCTGCGTCTGTGCCAGCATGCCCGCGGATTACGTCATAAAGGCTTCCTTTTTGGTCATAAGGACCGTGCTCCCGCATCGTAAGCATATAGACAAATCGGGGCTTCTCGTGGGGCTCGTCAAGAAGCCTCCTTGCGTAACCGAGCATGTCAGCTGTGCGGATAGTCCAAATGTTCTCGGTTCTAGAAGCGGGGTAGCCGAAATCCTGCGGCCGTACGATCCGGTCCACGCCGAGCGCACGGTAGGCTTCGCCCGAATGGTAGGCGGAAGGGTTGAAGGACGTGAGGACGATCGTTTCGTAGCCGTTCCTGCTGAATTCCCGGAAAATCGAATTCCGGACACGGCCAACGACAGTGTAGAAAACGGAATTCTTCGCGCTCCGGAAGTCGTCCGGATCAAGCCCTGTGAGAGCACTGAATTCTGAAATCCAGGTCCCGCCTCCGAACGTGTGGACCCGTAGCGGACCTGACGCTTTCTCAGCCGTCCGGTCATCGAAAACCGAAAGGTCCGGAAGTTGCCATCCGTCCTTCAATTCGTAGATCCGGGGATCGGTTGTCGACTCCTGAAGCATCAGAATCACATCGGGCTTTCTTGCTCCGGCAGGCAATGCCTTCCCTGCGGGAAGCCCGGCCGCAGCGTCCAGGAACGCACGTGTGTTTCCTTGAAACTCGTCCGCCGGATTTGGAACCTTTGCCTCCCTTGCGCTCATGAGGAGGTTGACGACTACGCCCTGCCCCTTCGGCAGGGTCCTGAGCCAGTTTGCCTCATTCATGGAAACAAGGAGGAAAGCCGCGGCAGCGCACCCGACAGCCCCGCAAAGCGCGGCCAATCTCGTTTTGGTTCCTGAAAGCCCTGACCGCTTCCAGAACCAAAAGAGGATCACCACAGAAAGAACGAGAGATCCCAGGATCCCCGCGCCGGCAAGAGGATAGTGGAGCAGCGTCCCGAAATTCCCCGGATCCAGCGCAACGGCAAAATCGGGGGTCATCAGCTTTTCCTTGTAGTAATGCGACTTCATCCGGTCGAGAAGCGCAAGGACAAGGACAGTCAGCGATGCACCTGAAAAGGAAAAGGCCGCGCGGGAAGAGAGTGTCCAAAGGAAAAAAAAGACGGCCCCCAACGCATCGCAGCCAAGAAGGAGAGCGATCGGATAGCTAATGTTTTTCCTGAAAAGAAATACCCCGACGGCGACAAAAAGAGCAATGAGCACAACCCGGGACAGGTCCCAATGCTGAAGGATCCGTTTCAAGCACGAGCGTTCAGGCTCATTGGATTGGTGGGGGGGGGTAAACCCGTATTTGCAGCGTTTGCTCTAGATTTCGACATCTTCCTAATCAGGCCGCAAGCCAGTAATCAAACGGAGAGCGATTTCCCTCATGACGCCAGTTCGCCACAAGGAGAAAGCTCTTCATGTAGGCGCTTCCGAAAGCACAAGCATATCTCAGCCGAAGGCAGGAAAAACTTCTGATCCCTGGCGCCGAAAGGAACAGGATCAATCACGCTCCATTCCTTCTCCTTGGGATCGCAGAAAGAGTGCCGTCTGCCGCCATGGCCAGAGCATTACCTCTCTTTTTCAAGGGACAGGATCACCATGTTCGCGAGGACGCAGACAGCCCCCATCATCTCCCACCCGTTCACGGGCACCGAGAAGAGAATCACCGTGAGGACGACGGAGGTGAGCGGCTCGAAGCAGGAGAGGAGGCTCGTGACGGAAGCGGGAACGAGCTCCGTGCTCTTCAAGTAGCAGCCGAAGGCGAGCACCGTTCCGAAGATCACGATGAAGGCGTAGAGGGCGACCGAGCCTGCGGACCAGTCGACATCCATCCCGAAGGGCGGCCGGACGATCGAGCCGATCAGCCCCCCGACCACCATTCCCCAGCCGACCGCGCGGCCGACGCCGACCCGGGAGATGAGCCCGCGCGGCATCAGAGTGCAGAAGGCGCCGAACCCCGCCGAGACGATTCCCCAGAAAGTGCCGAGGAAGGAGAAGTCGAGCGACCGGAAGTCGCCCTTCGTCACGAGGAGCGCGACCCCTGCCGTCGCGAGCGCGAGGCAGAGGAGCTCTGTCGCCTTCACGCGGCGCCTCGCGCTCACCGCGAGCCAGAGGATCACGAAGAGCGGCACGAACCCCACCATGAGGGACGCGATCGCGGCGTTCCCGGCGTCGATCGAAAGGAAAAACGTGAGCTGGATCAGGTAGAAGCCCGCCCCCACGAGGAGCACGTCCCGGATGTTCCTCGCGCTGTGAAGAAAGGGGGCGACGAGGTTTTCGCGCGTGAAGATCCAGCAGGCGAGGAGGAGGATCACCCCCGCGCCGACGAGGCGGATCGAAACGAGGTCCCCTGGCGTGAACCGGTAGTAGCGGAAGAGGAGCTGCGCCGCGACCCCCATCGCGCCGAAGCACATCCCGGCAAACGACGCGAGAGCGACCCCTGCGAGCGTCCTTCCTGCGGTATTCACTTTTCCTCTCCTCTAGTACGCGAGGCCGAACTTTTCGAAGAGCACCTTCTTCTGGCCCTCCTCGATCTCGCGGCGCCGGCCAATGTACCACCGGATGAAGAGCTGGACCCGCCGGAGGCGCGCCGCCGTGTTCGCGGCCGCGATGCAGTTGTTGAGATTCGGGACGTGCCAGCCGGAAAGCACCGGGACGAGCCGACCTTCGAGGATGTCCCTGAAGCAGTGGTGGAGAGGTATGTCGAGCGCGATCCCGGCGCCCGACACCGCCGCTTCCTTCGCGGCGAGGATGCTGTCGAAGCGGAGCACCGACTTGAACCGGTACCGGGCCTCTTCCGTCCCGCGGACGAGGAACTCCGAATGCATGCGGACTCGCCCCGTGAAGAGGATCCCCGAGTGCCGGCAGAGGTCCGGGGGCTCGAGAAGCCACTGCCCCTTCTCCTTCAGGTAGGAGGGCGCGGCGCAGGGAATGAAGGCGGAACGGGTGACGAGATGCTCTTCGAAGAGCGGATTGTGGACGGGGCCGTAGTAGAGGACGAGGTCGGAGCGGCCGTCGAAGAGCCGCTTCGGATCCTCGTCCGTCATCACGTCGAACGTGATCCGCGGGTAGCTCTTCTGGAAGTCGACCAGCATCGGGACGACCTGCGTCTGCATGAAGCCCGGCATCGCGCCGAACCGGATCACGCCTTCCTCGAGCGCGTCCCCTTCGCTCAGCCCCTTCAGCGCTTCCCGCATGAGCCCGAGGACGGGCCGCACGCGGTCCGCGGCTTCGAGCGCCCGCTTCGTCGGCCGGAGCGTCCGGCCCTGCCGCTCGAAGAGCTTCCAGCCGAGCGTCTTTTCAAAAGCCGAGAGCTTCCGCGAAAGCTGTGCGCGGTCGATCCCCCGGACATGCGCCGCCTGCGTGATCGAGCGGCCGTCGATCACCTCGACCGCGAGCTCCCAGAGTGCGAGGTCCATCAGTTCTTCCGTGCCCTTCACTTTTTTCTCCTCATGCGCCGCCGCAGACTTTCTCCCTGGTTCCTTTTCACTTGCCGGGAGCCTTTTTCCGTGCGGAATTGGTCACAGGGCCATCGCATTTGGGGAAAGAAAATTTTCCCGTTAAAAAGCAATCGAAAACTGTCTTGCAGTCAGGAATTCCGCCTGGCATGGTTCGTGCAAACGCATGGTTTACCGTGACGAAATCGTCACCCTGATTCTATGTAATGCGAATAGACTAGCGCCAGCATCTTAAGAGATTAGCCCTAAAGAGGTAGCCCTATATGAAAGTGAACACCATTCCCTGGGGACGCGACATCCCGCGCTCGACCTCGGACGAAGCGGAGAAGGAGACCTGGGGGTTCTGGCAGAACAGGATCAACCGGGCGTCGCTCGTGATGCTCGTGGACCAGGGGATTCTCGACCGCGACTCGGCGAGAACGATCGCCGAGGCCCAGAAGTGGGCGGAAGGAGAGCAGGCGAAGCCCGGCGCCGAACCGGTGACGGACATCATGCCGCTCGAGAAGATGCTGATCAGCCGCTGCGGGCAGGAAGCGACCCTGATCCACACGGGGAGGAGCCGCCAGGACATCTACGCGACGCTTAACCAGGCGAGGCTCCGCACTTCGGTCCTCGACTTCGCGGACGCCCTGAACAGCTTCCGCGCGAAGCTCCTCGAAATCGCCGGGCAGCACACCGAGACCTGGATCCCCGCCTACACGAACGGCGTCCAGGCGATGCCGGTGACGCTCGGGTTCTATCTCTGGGCGTACCTCGAGTCCTTCGGGCGCGACTTCGACCGGCTGCGCGAGGCGTACGCCCGCGTGAACCGTTCTTCGCTCGGGTCCGCCGTGCTCGCGAATTCCGCGTGGCCTCTTTCACGGCCCGAGCTCGCGGAGCTCCTAGGGTTCGACGGCCCGATCGAGAATTCGCTCGACTCGTCCCAGGTGAGCCTCTTCGACGTGCCGCTTGAAGCTGCCGGGATCGCCTCGAACGTCGCGGTCCGCATTTCGACCCTCCTCTCAGACGTCGCGCAGCAGTACGCGCAGACGAGGCCCTGGCTCCTCCTCGACACCTCGTCCACCTACTCCTCCTCCGCGATGCCGCAGAAGCGGAACCCGGGCGTGATCAACAAGGCCCGCGCGAAGGCGGGGGACGTGATCGGCGCGATGGAGACCTGCTACACCCGGGCCCACAACCTTCCGCTCGGGATGTACGACAACAAGGAGTCCGTGTCCGAGGACAATTCGGCCGTTTTCGTGAAGGCCGTGCACCTCCTCGCCCTCACCGAGTGGGCGTTCACGATGCTCCGGGTCAATAAGGAGCGGGCGCTCGAAGAGCTCGAGAACGACTGGACCTGCACGATGGCGCTCGCCGAAGGGCTCCAGATGCACTTCGGGCTCCCCTTCCGGGTCGGCCACAACTTCGCGTCCGCCGTCGTCACTGTCGCGCGGCGGGAGGGCTGGATCCCGAAGAACTTCCCGTTTGAAAAGGCGAAGGAGTGCTTCCGCGAGGTGACCGGGAAGCTTCTCGGGAAGCCTGAGGAGCTCCCGATGACGGAAGCGGACTTCCGGAAGTACCTCTCGCCCGAATACGTCGTCCGGACCCGGGTCGGGGTGGGATCCCCCGCTCCCGAATCCACGGCGAAGGGCCTCGAGAAGACCCGGAAGGCGCTGGACGCCGACCGCGCGTGGGTGAAGGAAGCCCGCTCGAAGCTCGCCCGGGCGTCCTCGGAGCTCGACCGCAGGTTCGAAGCGCTGCTCAAGTAACTGAAAAAAGAATTTTCCAACCAACGAAATAGGAACCGCCATGATCTGGATCGGATTGGCAATTGTCCTCTTAACCTTCTGGCTGATTTACAAGAACTACGAGGCCCGCCTCGTGCTCTCGCTCGCCGGCGTCGTCATGGCGCTCCTCGGGCAGGTCGTCCTCGGTTCGCCCACCACGGTCGGGGCCGCGGTGAACGCCTTCGTGAAGCAGCTCGTGAACGGCGGCCTCGTCCCGACGATCGTCACCGTGATGGGGTTCGGCGCCGTGATGACCTACACGAAGTGCTCTGACCACCTCGTGAACGCGCTCGTCCGTCCCCTCACCCACGTCCCGGCGATCGTGATCCCGGGCGCCGTGATCATCACCTGGCTCCTCAACATCGTGCTTCCGTCCGCAGCCGGCGTCGCCGCCGCGGTCGGCGTGCTGCTCATCCCGGCCCTCATCGCGCTCCGTGTCCAGCCGATCATGGCGGCCGCCGCGGTCTTTCTCGGAACCTGGGGCTCCGTCATCAGCCCGGGACTGATGTTCAACCCGCAGATCGCGTCGATCGCCTACAAGGCGGGCGAGATCTCCGCTCCTGACGCGATGGTCGTGATCATGCAGGAAGCGCTTCCGGCCGCCTCCGGCGCCGTGGTCGCCGCGATCGTGCTCGCGGTCCTCTGCTTCTTCCTGAAGGAAGGCGTCGGCACCGTGAAGGAAGACCCGGCCGCGAAGGCGAAGGAGGAATCCTTCAGGATCAACCCGATCATGGCGATTATCCCGGTCGTCCCGCTCTTCCTCCTCGTGATCGCGTCGAAGCAGGTTGGGTGGCTCCCCACGAAGACCTTCACGGTTCCGGTCTGCATGCTGATCGGCACGGTGCTCGGCATGATCGTCGGCCTCGTCCACAAGCAGGACGTGGGTGAAACCACGAAGCGCTTCTGCAAGGGCGCGGGCGACGGCTTCAACAACGTCGTAATCCTGATCGCGGCCGCCGCGCTCTTCGCGGCCGGCATGAAGTCGATCGGCCTCACCGGCGCCCTCATCGACGCGATGAAGGGCTCGCAGTCGGTCGCGATGATCTCGGCCGCGATCGGCCCGTTCCTCATGGCGGTCGTCTCCGGTTCCGGGAACGCCGCGGCGCTCGCCTTCAACGAAGCGATCACCCCGCACGCCGCCGACTTCGGGATGACGATCGTGCAGCTCGGCGCCGTCGCCCAGATGGCTGCCGGCATCGGCCGCACGATGTCGCCTGTCGCCGGCGGCCTCATCATTCTCGCCGGGATCGCGGGCGTCAACCCGATGCAGGTCGTGAAGCGGACCGCCCTCCCCTGCGTCTTCGCGCTCGTCGTCGTCACGGTCGCGATGTTCGCTTTCTGATAATCCGGGAAAGCCGCGGAAGGGACGCTTCCCTTCCCGGTTTCCCTCCAAAGCAGGCCGCGGGAATTCCCCGAAGCCTGCTTTTTCTTTGCCGCCTTGCCCGCGGCTCCCGGCAGCGTTCCGCTAGCCTTCGGGATTCTCGCCGAGAACCTCGAGGATCCGCGAATCGAAGAGCCAGGCGCCGTTCTTCTCCGAAACCAGCCCTTTGTCCGCCCAGCCCGCAAGAGTCCGGCTCACGACCGAACGGTCCGAATACGTGAAGCGCGCGAGCTCCGTCACCGTGACTGACTTCGGAAGGCGCTTCGGAAAGCGGTTCAGCTCGAGCCCGAGCGCGAGGAAGAGCATCTTGATGACGAGCGCGAGCCGCTCCTGGACCCGGAGCGTCGCGTTCATGAGAAGGCCCTCGATCTTCGCGTCGTCGTGCCTGAGGAAGCTTCGGAAGGCGGCGATCGCAAGCGCCGGGTTCTCCTCGAGCTCCCGCTTGAAGAGCGGGGCGTCCAGCGCGAGGACCTCGGTTGGAAGAAGCGTCCTCGCGATGAGGGGCTTGATCGCGTAGCTTCCTTTGAGAGATTTCTCCGCTCCCACCGTGGTTCCAGCCGGAAAGAAGACGATGAGCCGCTCGAAATTCCCCGTGCCTCCCGCGAATGTTCCGACGAGGCCCTTCGAAACGAGGTACGCCGTCGGCTCCTCGCCGAAGTTCACGACCCTGCGGCTCTGAAACCGGACGAGCCGCCCATTTTCACGGAACAGATCGCAGAGAAGGGGATCGTCCGGCGGCACAACCCAGGGCGTGCTGGTGTAGACATGGTCCATTGCGTTTCCTTGCCCCCGGAAAAGCCGCTGGATCAGTTCCCGAGCGGGAACGCGGGGCCGAAGAACCCGAAGAGCCAGAAGACCCCGGCGACGAGGTCGCCCTCGCGGATTTGGGCGCCGCCCGAGGCGCGGCTTCCGAAGTAAAGGGGAACCGTGACCTCGTTCTCCCCTCCCGGGTTCCCCGAAATCACGATTTCAGCCCGGATGAGCGGCGCACCGAGTAACTCCACGTTTCCAATCTTCTTCACGGGACTCCGGAAAACGTAGAAGGAAGAGTCGTCCCGGAGGATCCCGGTCGCCTTCCTGAGGAGTTCGGGATCCGCGGGAGCCGCGAACGCTTCCGCTTTCCCTGGAGCCCCGGAGTGAGCGCCTTTTTCCCCACTCCCGGCGAGCTTCACGATCCGGGCCGCTGTGGCAGCGAGCGAGAACCGCTTCAGGCCGAACCGGGCGAGTTCCCCGCGGCACGCGTCGAGCCCGGGGACCGCGACGGAGAATGACCTCGGGCTTCCTTCAGGCTGCAGGAACGCGTCCCCGTCGGATCGGTTACCGTGGAGGCGAACGCCCCGGACGAAGCATTCCTTGCCGGCCCCGGGAAGCACGGGGACCACCTCGTCCGGCTCGAACTCGGTCCCTCGGACGCTTCCGAGCGCGAGGACGCCCGTGCCTTCGGGCGACGCCTCGCAGAGGAACGCCGTGCGCCCGGTCTTTTCAGACCTGAACCCGGAAAGCTCGCGGGAGGCCGCGGTTTCGTTCCGCGCCGCTTCAAGCGCCTTCTGCCGGATCCCGGGACCAGGCCACGCGGCCGCGAAGCCTTCAGGGGACGCCTTCCCGAAGAAAGCGCTTCCGGTGAGCTCCTTCAGGGCTTCGGCCGAAAGAGCTCCCCTGCCGCCCTGCCCGGTCGGAGCCGTGTCCTTTTCGTTTCCCTTCACGTCCATCGCAATCCCTGGAATGTCAGCGTTTCCTGCAGGCTTCTGCAGGATTGCAAAAAATTCTACGGAACGACACCTGCGGCTTCAAGGCTGAGGCAACCGCTTCCCACGCCTGCGGCCGGCAAGTTCCGGGTGCCGCCGCAGGAACCCGGCAAGGAGCCGGGAAGCGGTCACGGAACCTTCCGCGGCCTTTCCTTCAAGCAGCCGCTTCGCCTCGCGAAGATTCCTCACGACGCCCCAGAGCCCCCCTTCATACGCTTCAACGAGGGTCTTCAGGGCGTGCACGGACCCCCTTTCAACCGCGCCCCTCAGGTACCGGAGGAGATTCGGGACTGCCTCTGGAACCGTTCCGTCCGCTTCGACGAGGGCGATCCGCGCGGTAAGCGCGCCCTCGGCGAGGGGCGTTTCCTCGCCGAGCCCGTCCGCTATCCAGAGCACGCCTTCAGCGACGTTCTTCATCGTTCCGGTTCCGTGGATCAGCGCGATGCCCCCCTCCACGAGGCACTCGTGGTCCCCCAGCTGCGCTCCCTTTCTCAGCCAGCGGAAGGCGGTTTCCGGATCCTTCTTCAGGCCGATTCCCAGCAGGGCGCACTTTCCGAGGATCCTGAAGGCGACGGGGTTCTCCGCCTTTGCCGCCCGCCTGAGCCACTTCACGCCTTCCCGGGGGTTGTGCCCGATCCCATCATCCCCGAAAACGAGCTTCTCGCCAAGGAACGCCTGCGCCCCAGGGTCGTTCTCTTCAGCCGCGCTCCGGACAAAACTGAAGCCGCTTTCCGGAGCGTGCCGGAAGCCCTTTTCCCCGATGATCGCGAGCCCTGCGAGGTAGCGGTTGTGCGGCGTGCCCCTCGCTCCCCAGATCGCGATCATGGTCGACGCCTTGGTCGGGCTTCTCTTCACGCACCGTCCCTCGCGGTAGAGCTGCGCGAGGAGCCAGTTCGCGTCGTTCACGCCGGATTCTGCCGCGTATTCCACCCATTTGACCGCCGTTCCGGGGTCGGGGCAGCTTTCGGGGGCCCTGAGGAACGAGGCGGCGAGCGCGAACACGCCCCTCGGGTCGCCGATCTCGCGGTACTGCTTCGCGGTGGAAAAGGCAGCCGCGCGATCCGGCTTCTCCCAGCGGCTTCCTTCGAGGTGCCGGATCGCCTCCGCGAAGAGCGCCGGGGGAAACTTCTGCCGCACCGCCTTCTCAAGCCACTTTTCCGCCTCGTCCCACGCTTCCTTCGACTCCGGGTTCTTCGACAGCATGACGGAGAGCCAGGTCTGCGCCGCGGCGCTCCCGAGCTCGGCCCCGCGCCGGTAGAACCTCAGGGCGGCTTCCGGGTCCTTCTTCCCCGCGGCGCCCGTCTCGTAGAGAAGCCCCGCGCGGGCGAGCGCTTCGGGCCACTCAAGGTCCGCCGCGCGAAGGAGCCACCTGAGGCCTTCATCGTTGTCAGGCTCCGCCCAGCGGCCCTGGAAATAGCCTTCGGCAAGCTCCGTCATCGCCCGGGGGTCGCCCGAACGCGCCGCCTCGTAACAGCGGAGAAAATCTTGCTTCTCGCTGTCAAGCGGCACCAGCTCCTTCGACGTGACGAACCGTCCGGTGAGCCAGAAAAGCCCGGCGATCAGGTCGCCCTCGCGCAAGGGGTCGTCACCGAAGTCCTTCGACCGGATGTAAAGCGGAATCGAGACGTCGATTCCCTCGGGGAGCGTGCGGACGATCGTGATCCGGGTCCTCAGAATCGTTTCGCCAAGGAACTCGAACGTCTCGACCGGCCCCGCCTCGCTCCGGAACTCGTAGAGCGAAGAGTCGTCGCCGCCCTTCCGGGGATCGAGCCCGCGCGCCCGGAAGTCCGCCGGAGCCGCATAGGCGACGCCGGACGTGAGAAAGGACTCGACCCCGGGGTCACCCTGCATGAGGACGGACTTCGCGTGGACAAGGGAGGCGATCTTTTCCGATTCCCCGAGCCTCATCACGTTCACCGCGGCGCCCCAAAGCGTGAAGCGCCGGAGCCCCGGCCCCTTCGCTTCGTCCTCGAACGCGGCGAGCCCGGGGATCGCGACGGAGAACGGCTGCCAGCTTCCGACAGGCTGCAGGAACACGTCGCCGTCGTAGCCGTTCGGGCCCCGCCTCACGGCGCGCACGTCGCAGGAAAGCGTTTCGCCCGAGAACACCGGAACCAGCGACTCGGGCGTCACCCCCTCGGGACCGATCCGGCACCCGGCGAGGATCCCGGGACCGTCCCGCGAGTCGCCGTAGAGGAGCTCGCCCCAGAAAGTGCCGTCTACCCCCCTCCACTGGTACTCGGGCAGAACGTGGCGCTCGGCTCCGCCGCCCGTGCAGAACTTCAGCGCCCCGCTGAGAAGCTCAGGGAGAAGCCAGGCCCGGACAAAGGAGTGCGGAGCGGGCTTCCCGAAGAAATCCTTCTTCGAGAACTCGATCATCTGCTCCCTTGAAAGCCCCGCGCGGGATCCGCCCGCGCCGCCTCCCGATCGCCTCTCAGACACGCTTTCCCCTGCTCCCGTAAAAACGAAACCGCATGAAGGGAAATCTACAGCATCGGAAAGGGAACCGTGGGGCAGAACGCCCGGCGGTGACGGCCACCGAAGGCAGGAAACGATCCTTGTCGATTGACTTGATTGAATAATTTTGTTACCCTCGAAAGCCTTTGATATTTCCTGCGCCGCATGCCGGAACCTTCCCCGCCATCCTCCGCCCGGCGGGACCGGGCGCCGCCCGCAGCCCTCTTTCCCCGGTCTGCTCCCCGGGGAATCCCCGGGCTCCCGGAGGCGGTTCCGCGCGCCTTCTGAGGAAGGGCCCCGGGATTCCCCCCGGCCTGCCCGCCCCCGCGGCGCGTTCCTGAAGCCAGAGAAAGGGGCCCCGGCCCGCTCCCTTCGCCCCGGCGCGGGGCATCCCACAAGAACAAGGAGACCAATGCTGAAGAAAACGGACTTTTCCCTTCCCGTCGCCATTCCTTCCCTCGCCGCGGTCCTCGTGATCACCGCGTCCTGCGTTGCGGCTCCCGAAAGAACCGCCGCCGCGCTCTCCTCCATCCAGTCCTATCTGTTCGGCAACTTCAGCTGGGCATACATACTGATCGTAAGCTTCTACCTTCTCTTCCTCGGGGTCGTGGCGGTGAGCCGCTTCGGGTCGATCCGGCTCGGGCCGGACAACTCGCGCCCCGACTATTCGTTCGGCTCGTGGCTCGCGATGCTGTTCGCGGCGGGAATGGGGGTCGGGATCATGTACTTCGGGGTCGCGGAGCCCGTGATGCACTACGCCGATCCCGCGGTGGCCGGCACGGTGCGGCGCGCGAAGGCGGCCGAGCTCTACACGTTCTTCCACTTCGGGATGCACGCCTGGGCGATCTACGGGATCATGGGCCTGTCGCTCGCCTATTTCGCCTACCGGTACCGGCTTCCGATGACGGTGCGGAGCGCGCTCTACCCGATCCTGAAGGAACGGGTGAACGGCCCGGCAGGCCACGCGGTCGACATCTTCGCGCTCGTCTGCACGTTCTTCGGCCTCACGACTTCGCTCGGCTTCGGGGTGATGCAGCTTGACGCCGGCCTTTCGGACTCGGGACTCTATCGGGAGAGCGGCTTTCTCTCCGAAGCGATCCTCGTCGCGGCGCTCACCGGCGTCGCGGTCGCCTCGACCCTCGCCGGGATGAAGAAAGGCATGAAGCGGATGAGCGAAGCGAACCTCGTCCTCGCCGCGCTCCTCATGCTCGCCGTTCTCGCGATGGGACCCACGGTGCGGCTTCTCTGCGCCTTCTCCGAAAACCTCGGAAACTACATCTCGTCCCTCTCCTCCCTCACCTTCAGCACGCTCGCCTACGAGGGGCCGAAGGCCGTCCGCTGGCTCGGGAGCTGGACCGTCTTCTACTGGGCGTGGTGGATCGCGTGGTCGCCCTTCGTCGGGCTGTTCATCGCGCGGATCTCGCGCGGACGGACCGTGAGGGAGTTCATCGCCGGCGTGCTCATCGTCCCGGCGCTCTTCATCTTCCTCTGGATGACGGTCTTCGGGAACTCGGCGATCTGGCTTGACCAGGGAGCGCTTTCGGGCGCGCTTTCCCGGCTCTCCTCAAGCCCGGACGGAATGCTCTTCGCGTTCCTCAACGCTTTCCCGGGCGCCGCCCTCCTCAAGGCGGCCGCCCTCGTCACAATCGCCCTTTTCCTCGTCACCTCGATCAACTCCGGGATCATCGTGATGAACGACATGGCGAGCCGGGGCTCGAACGGGTCGCCCCGCTGGGAGAAGATCCTGATCGGCGTGATCCTCGCGGTCTTCACCGCGTCCCTGATCCGGACCGGCGGCCTCGACGCGCTGCAGACGCTCACGCTCGCGGCAGGGCTTCCCCTCGGGCTCCTCATGATCGTCTTCTGCGCCGCGCTCCTCCGCGCGATGCGGCTTGACAGCCACGTGTCGGCGGAAGGCAGGGGGGCGCTCGCCGCCCCCGCCTCTCCCGGGGACTGGCGGGAGCAACTCGCGCAGATCGTGAGCTTCAACTCGAAGAAGGACATCCGTCAGTTCATCGACAAAACCGTCCGGCCCGCGTTCGAGTCGCTCCAGAAGGAATTCGAGAAGCACGGGATCGTGGCGCGGATCATCGAAGGCCGGCGCGGACCGCTCTCGATTGAATTCCGGATCCCGCACGGCAACATCCTCGACTTTCTCTACGGGGTCGAGGCGGACCAGTACCGGATACCGGACTACTTCGCGGAGGATGAGAACACGCCGGAAGTGGATTCAGGAGGCGCCTGGCGACCCGTTTCGTACCATAACGGCGGACGCGAGGGCTCGACGATCGAATACCTGTCGCGGGAAGGAATCATTTCGGACGTCCTCCGCGAGTACGAACGGTTCCTCGCGCTTTCGGCGGATGACAGGCTGGAACTGAGGATGCGGGACGCGTAAGGGGCCTTTGCGGAGCCGTTTTCCCGGGACTAACCTTTCAGCGGTTCTTCCTTGCCGAAAACGCAATCCGGTTCTCTGGAAAAATGAACGTTTCCCATCCGTCCGCCGCCATTCCCGCACCCTGCACGAAGGATTCCTTCCGGCGCGGGAAATCCGTCCTCGGATTCCCGAGGGACTTTGTCGCGCTCGACCTCGAGACCACGGGGCTCCGGGCGTCAGCGGACGCGATCATCGAGGTGGGCTGCATCCGGTTCCGGGACGGGCGTCCCGCTGAAAAGTTCGAGACCTTCATCAACCCGGAGCGGCGGATCGGCCGCTTCATCACGCGTCTCACCGGCATCACGGACGCGATGGTCGGGGACGCCCCGCGCTTCGCGGACACGGCGGACGCGATCTGGGACTTCATCGGGGACGACCTCATAGTTGGCCACAACGTCGGGTTCGATGTCGGCTTCCTCTTCTCGAAATTCAATTCGCTCGACGGCCGGGTCTTCGCGAACGACTATGTCGACACGCTCCGGATCTTCAGGCGCTGCTGCCCCGCGCTCCCGCATCACAGGCTAACGGACCTCACCGACTTCTTCGGGATCCGCACTGTCCACCACCGGGCGCTCGCGGACGCCGAGGCGGCGGCAACTGGGCTTCGGCTTCTCGAAGCGTATTCGGCAGAGCACGGGATCCGGTTCGGGCGCTAGGCTAAAGGCCGCCATGGTGCGGCCGGAAAGCCGCTGGAGTTTCCAAAAGGCAAGCGCGGTCAGGCGAACACCGTCTGCACGAGCACCATGTAGACCGCGGTGCCCGCTGCCATCGAGACCATCATGTTCCGGAAGAGAAGGTGCACCGCGACCGTCGCGAGGCACCCGGCGGCTTCCGGAATCCCGTACGGGAAAGAGAGCGGCGACACGTCCTTCAGGCAGTAGACCACGAGAAGCGCGAAGACCGCGCTCGGGAGCGCGGCGCCGAGGTACTGGACGAACTTCGGCGTGGGGCGGCGGGATGTGAAGAAAAGGAATGGGAGCGACCGAGTGAGGACGGTTGCCGCGACGCAGAGCGCGATCGTGAGGACCTGTTCCGTGAAAGTCATTCTCCAAGCCCTCCCTTCCCTTCGATCGGCCGCCTGAAAAGGGCGAGGAGGCAGACAATCGCCACCATCGCGGGGATCATGAAGTTTTCCTTTCCGAAGAGGAGCAGCGAAGCGACCGAGGCGGCGCCTCCGATCACGGCCGGAACGTGGTTCTTCTCCTGAAGGAATCGGTCGAGGAAGATTACGACGAACATCGCGGTCATCACGAACGGGAGTCCCTTCAGGTTGAAGGTGAGCAGCCCGCCAAAGAGGGCCCCGGTCGCGGCGCCTCCCACCCAGTACATGCGGTCGAGGAACGTGATCGCCGTCATGAACCAGGCGGGATCGGCCCCTTCAGGTGCCTTCTGCGAAAACTCGAGCGCGAAGGTCTCGTCGCTCATTCCGAAGATGAGGTACGGCTTCTTCCAGCCTAGGCCCCGGAAGCGGTCAAGCATCGCGATCCCGTAGAAGAGGTGCCGCGCCTGGATCACGAACGCGAGGCAGAAGGTGGTGACCGGAGCGAAAGGCGCGAGAAGAAGCGACGCCGCGACGAATTCAAGCGACCCCCCGTAAACGAGCCACGCCATCAGGATCGGGTACCAGGGCGAAAACCCGAGGGAACGCATGTAGAGCCCATAGGTCGCGCCGAGAAGCCAGTAGCCCGCGAGAACCGGAAGCGTCACCGGAAACGCCGCCCGGAACGCGCTGAAGATTGTCTTTACTGATGTCATTTGACCGGACGATGCCTAAAGAGGGCTCAGGTGCCGCAGCGGCTCGCCTCCATCCTCTCGAGGCTCCCGATAGAAGAACGGAGGGCCATTCTAGCGGCTCCTCCCTAGGCGAAGAGCCTCATTTCCTTCGCGGAACCGGATCCTCACCCAGCTGAACCGGGGTGCGGTCCCGATGCCAGAGAAATTCCTGATGACGGCGGAAGAATGGTCAGTGGAAGGAAAAGGCGCCGTGCCATCCTGTTCCTACAGCAGCGGCGCGATGGTCCGGAGGAGCGCCCCTGCCGCCTTCCGCCAGAAGGGGCGGTTTCTCAAGGACGCGAGCGTCACCGGGACGCAGCACTTGAGCGTTTCCGAAATGTCCCTTTCTGCTTCAAGGACCGCCGGCGCCTTGTAGAGGTAGGCGCCGCATTCGAAGTGGTGGTAGAGGCTTCGGTAGTCGAGGTTCACGCTTCCCACGATCGCCTTCGTGCCGTCGGAGACCATCACCTTCGAATGCACGAACCCCGGAACCCACCGGTAGACCTTCACGCCGGACTCGATCAGGGAAGCGCAGAAGGAAAGGCAGAGCTCGTGGAGTATGGGCTTGTCGGACGCCCCGGGAAGGATGATCTTCAC
Organism: uncultured Sutterellaceae bacterium; assembly: GCA_902797695.1. Taxonomy (GTDB): domain Bacteria; phylum Pseudomonadota; class Gammaproteobacteria; order Burkholderiales; family Burkholderiaceae_F; genus Mesosutterella. Next base: position 1,625 of record CADBTW010000070.1, on the reverse strand, counting down.
GTCGACCCCGCGGGCCGCGGCGAATTTCAGCGCGGATTCGAGCTCCCCGTCCGGAATGAAGTACGGGGTCATCACGTGGACGTAGGTGTTCGAGCGGCTGATCATGTCAATATAGAGGTTCTCGCCCGCCTTCTCCCTGTCCATCGGGTTGTCGCCGAACGGGATCACGAATCCCCGGGCTTCCTTTGGGCCGGATTCCTCCGGGAGTTCGAGAAGGAGCCCCGGCTCCGCCCGCTCGTCCTCGGCGTGCCACATCTGAAGGAACATGAGCGTGAAGGACGCGGCAGCCTTCCCCTCGACCTTCAGCGCCGCGTCCTTCCACTCCCCGAAGGGACGGATGTGGTTGATGTATTCGTCCGCGAGGTTGACGCCTCCCGTATACGCGACGCGCCCGTCCACGACGAGGATCTTCCGGTGGTCGCGGTAGTTGTAGCGGGTGGAGACGAAGGGGTGGATCCGGGAGAAGACCCGCGCCCGGATCTTCAGTTTCCCGAGGATTTCGGGGTAGCCCGAGGGGAGCTTCGTGAATTCGCACGTCCCGTCGTAAAGCACCCGGACGTCGACGCCTGAGCGCGCCTTCTCCGCGAGCGCTTCGAGGATCCGGCCCCACATGAGACCGTCCTCGATGATGAAGAATTCGAGGAAGACGAATTTCTTCGCACTCCGTATCGCGTGGAGGATCGACTCGAAGAACGCTTCGCCTGACGCAAGGTATTCGCTCCGCTCGTTCCGCCAGGCCGGGTAGCAGCCGGTCCGCCTCAGGTAAAGGACGAGGCCCGCGATGTCGGACCCGGCGTTCCGGAGCTCCCGCATCGTGTCCGGGTCCTGCTTCAGGGCGTTCCGGGTGGAATGCATGATCCTCTGCGCCGACCGGCGAAGCCTCCGGTGCCCGATGTCGGTGCGGATGTAGAGGTAGAAGAGGATCCCGAAGACCGGAACGAGAAGGATGAGGAAGAGCCAGGTGATCTTCGCCGTTGAATCCATGCGGCTATTGATGATCCCGAGGACCGCCACCGCGGCGACCGCGGCCGAGGCGAGGTAGAAGCGGCTCGCCCATGGCATGAGCCAGACCGAGACCGCGACGAGGAGCAGTGCCTGGCAGAGAAGGAGGAGCGCGACGAGCCCCGAGCGGCTGAAGATGACGGACGCCGCCCCGCGCTTCCCGATCCTCGCGATCGCGAGCCCCTTCTCGAACGCTTCGCGCCGCGCCCTGCTGAAATGCTCCCGCGCCTTCCGCGCGGGCTCGTCCATTTCCATTTCCGGTTTTCCTTCCTCCTCTTTGCCTCGAAAGCATAAGCGGAAAGAGCGCCTGATGCGCCCCCTCCCCGGGCGAACAGGTATTGCTGATCCAGGTCAACCGTGCGGGAAGCCCTTTTTCACCGCCTCGAAGGGCTTCCCGCGGGGCTGCAATACCCGGGCCCTTTCCCCGCAACAACACCTTGATTCCCGGTCGACCCGAGGGATTTCGGCGAATAAAATTCATAACGGAAGGGAGGAATTCGCCAGCCTTTTCGCGTTCGGAGAAAGGAGGTTTCCTCCCCCTAGCCTGAATTTTTCATGAGACCCCTTGGTTGGAAGCTCCAAGGGGTTTCTGATTTTAAGCAATAAAAAGAGGCTTTAAGCTC
>CADBTW010000069.1 GCA_902797695.1 uncultured Sutterellaceae bacterium | reverse complement strand
CGATGTGACGGACCCTGGAACAGTCCGGCTTGTCCGGCACCTGAACCCTGAGCCTTTCCTTGTCCAGATCCTTGATCAGGTTCCAGGTGCCAGGCGCAACGAAAAACGGCCACTCCGCAAGAAACGCCTTGGAAGCCGGGGATCCGAAGACATCCCAGAGCCGGCCTCCTTCAAAGGCTGGTCAGACGATCCGGTACTTCGGGTCCAGTGTTCCCTTCGACCATTCGGCGATGTTCTTCGCCGCCCGTTCGTTCACGATGAAGGAATTCGTTTCAGTGAAGACAGCCGTGTGAGGCGTGAGGACAGCGCGGCTGCTGCCCATGAGGGGCGAATCCTCGCACGGCTCGTGGTCGAAGACGTCAACCCCGGCGCCTCCGAGCTTTCCAGAGTCGAGGGCTGACCGAAGAGCCCTCGCGTCGGCGACAGGCCCGCGCGCGATGTTGATGAAGACCGCGCCGTCCTTCATCCGGGAGAACTGCTCCGGGCCAAACATCCCCCGGGTTCCCGGCGTTAGGGGAACGTTCACGGAAAGATAGTCGCTCCTCTCGAGAAGCTCGTCGAAGGGCACGTACTTCGCGCCGTACTCCGCTTCCCACTCTGCTTTCGGATGCCGGCAGAAGTAGAGGATCTCCATTCCGAAGGGCTTCGCCCGCCGCGCGATTTCCTTCCCGATCCCGCCGAAGCCTACGAGGCCAAGCGTTTTCCGGTCGAGCCCCGGCATTGGAAGCCTTGTCCATTTGCCGTTCTGCATGAAGAGGTTCTGCAGGTCGACCCTTCGAGCGAAGTAAAGCATGTAGGCGAACACGTGCTCCGCGACCGCACCTTCCACGACCCCCGTCGTCCTCATCGCGGCGATTCCCCTCTTCCGGCACGCCTCCGTGTCGACCGAGTCGTAGCCGATTCCCCGGCGCGTGACGGCCTTCAGCTTCGGAAGCCTCGAAAGGAGTCCGGCCGTGATCGGCTCGTTTCCAACGATCGCTGCGTCGGCGTCCCGCAGCGCCTCGGCCAGCCGGTCCTCGGTGGAAGAGGCGTCAAAGCCCTCGTCCGAAAGATCCAGGAAATCAAGCCCCGCTTCCTTCAGGATCGCAGGGGAATTTCCGGCGTATTTTCTGAAGCTTCTTGCAGTTGCGACGACGAGCATGTTCGTTCCCTTCCGTTTCATATTGATAAAGAAAATTATCACTTCGGCGCGTAGAATCAATTCATAGCACCGCCAGGGCGGCAATGGTACCCGGGAAGGCACCCGCCTGCCGTCCGCCAAATTCCTGGAGCCGCCAATGACAGAAAGCTATACCGCCGGCGAAACGCAGATCTACCTTCTCCCCCAGGTCGTCGACGCGATAGGCCGGGCACCCTCGGTCATCCAGGCCGACATATTCAGGTTCGTGTCTGAGGTCGAGAAGAATCCCCTCAGCATCCCGTTCAGGCAGAAGAAGGAAAGCGGACTCGCCGAGGGAATGCGCGTCTTCGAGCTGAACCCGGCCTGGAGCGCGGTGCTCGCCTCGCCCTGCGACGGCCTCCTCATCCTCTGCTGCGTGAACTGGACAAAGTCCGCGGTCGAATGGGCAAGATCGAACGAACTTGAGCTGACCCCCGGCGGCTACTGGCGCACGAGGGAAAAGCCCGAGGCCGCCGCAAAGAAGAAAGTGGTGGCGCCGCCCCCTGAGAAACCCCTCTTCGAATCCGTTCCGGACTCCGAGCTCTTCTCGATCGGCCTTCCGCAGAGCCGCCTATCCCTCGTCCGCTCGCTCAAGAACCGGAAGGAACTCGACGCCTCCCGAAGTGAAATCCCTGCTGAAACTTTTGAAAGCCTCGTCTGGTTCGTGGACGGGGCTGAATGGTCCGCGGTGAAACGCGACTACGCGAAGCTCCACCATTCGACCGTGTCCCAGATGGGAAAGATCCGGCTCTACCTCAACCCGGAGCAGGAGAAGATCGTGCAGGCTTCCTGGCACGGCGCGGTCCTCGTCCAGGGCGGGGCGGGATCCGGAAAATCCGTTGTCGCCATGCACCGGGCGAAGCATCTGGTCGAGCTGCCCGACTGGACCGACAGGGACAGGCTCCTTTTCGTCACCGCCACCCGCAATCTCGCGGTAGACATCGAGGAACAGCTCCGGAGACTCGTCCGGGCTGACCGCATTTCCTTGATCGAGGTGACGAACCTCGACGGCTGGGTGACGGCGTTCCTGCGCCGGAACGGCTACAAGCCGACGATCATCTACCCGGGGAAGCCGATTTATGAACTCTGCTGGAAGGCCGCCATGGAAGGCCTTCCGAAGGGGCTATCCGAAACCGAAGCGCGGGAGGAATTCGAGCAGCGGATCCTCCCGAACAACATCCGCCTCCTCAGGACCTATCGCACTTCGAAGGCGCGCCAGATTCCGGACGACCTCTGCGAAGCCGCGTGGCACGTCTTCGAAGCCTTCCGCCGCGACCTCTTCTCCCGCGGCCGCGTCGCGGCAGCCGACGCCTACTATGCCGCGATCGGGCTCCTGAAGGGCGTTTCAGGCCCCGAAAAGGCCCCTTACCGCGCCGTGATCGCGGACGAGATCCAGGACTTCGGCCCTGAGGCGCTGAAGCTCCTCCGGGCTCTAACCCCGGACCACGACAAGCATCCGGAGCTTAAGGACACCGAAGGCGACCTGTTCCTCGTCGGCGACACGCGTGAGAGGATCTACGGCCGCGAGGTTTCCTTCGCCGCCTGCGGGATCAACGTGAAGGGCCATCGCTCGATGAAGCTCTCGATGAGCTACCGGACGACGGAAGAGATTTCCGGCGCCGCGAACTGCATCCTGAACGGCGGCAGGGCGGAAGAGGAACAAAAGGTCCGCTCCCTGCGCCACGGGCCGCTTCCCCTCCTCTATGTCGGGAAGGAATTCAAGGACGAGGTCGGCTGGGTCGTCCGGCAGATCCACCACCTGATCGATACCGAGAAGGACATCGCGCTCTCCTCGATCGTGATTGCTGCCCGGACCGACAGCCTCCTCGACGACTACGAGAGCGCGCTCTCAACCCGCGGCATCAAGACGCTCCAAATCTCGAGGAACGTGCCCGACGACCCGAACGCCGCAGGCGTCCGGAGCGCGACGCTGCACCGGCTGAAGGGGCTCGAGTTCCGCGCGGTCTTCATTGTCGGTGCGGACGAGGGGAACATACCTGACGCACTGACACTGAACAGCGCGACGACACCCGCCGCCCGGAAGGAGGCGGAGGAGTCCGAACGGGCCCTCTTCCACGTCGCTGCGACGCGCGCGGTGGAACGGCTCTACGTCTCCTGCAGCGACACACCGGGTGAATTCCTGAACGAACTGCTGCAGTACGAGAAGAGCCTCCCGAAGGCAGGATGATTGCCTAGGCAGAAGGCCGTACAAGCAACCTTCTACCTTCCCAGTTTTTGACTCGGGTCAAGGTTGGGCGAGTCCCCCGTCTTCACGGGGGACTCTTGACTGTATGTTTAACCGAACGATGCCTTGGGGCAGGGGCTGAGTACCCCAGGTTCGCAGTTTCACGCCGTGTCAGCTTTCCGCGGCCAGCCGAAACAGGCATCTCCTTGAAAACTCCTGCAGGGGCCACATTTCCCCCCTTCAGGCTTTAATAAGAAGGCAGGAATGACACTAGTTTTCATTGACGGCAGCTCTGGAACGACCGGACTGCGCATCCACGACCGCCTCAGGAACCGTCCGGGCGTCGACCTTGTCACTCTCCCTGAAGAAGACCGGAAGAACCCCAAAGCCCGCGCCGAAGCCATCAATTCCGCAGACATCGCCGTGCTTTGCCTCCCGGACGCGGCAGCGCGCGAGGCCGTCAGCTTCGTGCGGAATCCCGCGACGGTCGTGCTCGACGCGAGCACCGCTCACCGCACGGCTCCCGGCTGGGCCTACGGCTTCCCCGAACTCGGCCCCAGCTACCTCGAAGGCGTGCGTACTTCGAAGCGGATCGCCGTCCCCGGATGCCACGCGAGCGGCTTCATCGCACTCGTTTCGCCGCTCACCGAAGCCGGGGTCGTTTCCCGGGAGGCGAAGCTCACATGCACCTCCCTCACCGGTTACTCGGGCGGCGGAAAGAAGATGATCGCGGACTATGAGGCCGGGGATCGCAGCCCGCTTTTCGACTCGCCCCGCGTCTACGCACTCGGCCAGACCCACAAGCACCTTCCGGAAATGAAGGTCCATGGCGGGGGCTCCGAAGCCCCGGCGTTCCTTCCGATCGTGGGCGACTTCTACTCCGGAATGCTCGTCATTGTCCCGATCTTCAGGAAGGATCTCGCGGCGGGCACCACGATCGAAACCATCCGCGGCATCTATCGGGAAAAGTACCGTAGCCCGATCGTCTCGTATGTCGACGGCATGGACGAGGACGGGTTCCTCGCCGCGTCGGCCCTCTCAGGCCTCGACTGCATGCAGGTTTCCGTCTTCGGGAACGAGGACCGGATCCTGCTCGCCGCACGCTACGACAACCTCGGGAAGGGTGCTTCCGGCGCTGCTCTCGAGTGCTTCAACATCGCGACCGGTGCGGCGCCCGAGACGGGACTGAACCTCTAGGGCCTGCTTTTCACAAATTACCCCGCGGAAGCACGCGTTTCTCCTGCCGGTCCCTCGGCCGGGAAGAGAAACGCCTTCCGCAATACCAACGGAAAAGAAACAATGAAAATCATTGCCGGCAATGTCTGTGCGCCGCTCGGCTTCCGCGCAAACGGCGTCCACTGCGGCATCCGCCGCAGCAAGAGCAAGCGCGACCTCTCGCTCATCGTGAGCGACGTGCCCTGCTCGGCCGCTGCGGTCTACACCCAGAACCTTGTGAAGGGGGCCCCGCTCCTCGTCACCCAGCGCCACATCGCTGACGGCCGCGCCCAGGCCGTGATCGTGAACAGCGGCATCGCGAACACCTGCAACGCGGACGGCGTCGAAGTCGCCGAAAAGATGGCCGAACTCGCGGCGGACCAGCTCGGGCTTAAGCCTGAAGACATCTGCGTCGCCTCCACCGGCGTGATCGGGCAGCCGCTCGACCTCACCCCCGTGCGTGAAGGACTCCCCGGTCTCGTCGCGGGGCTCGCCCGCGACACCGAGCACGGCGAATTCGCGGCCCAGGGCATCATGACAACCGACACCCGGATGAAGGAGATCGCGGTCGAATTCACCGCGGGCGGCAAGACCTGCCGCATCGGCGGCATCGCGAAGGGATCCGGCATGATCCACCCGAACCTCGCGACGATGCTCGTCTTCATCACGACGGACTGCGCGGTGAGCCCCGAAATGCTTAAGAAGGCGCTCTCGAGCGACGTTACCCGCACCTTCAACATGACGTCTGTCGACGGCGACACCTCGACGAACGACAACGTCGTGCTCCTCGCGAACGGCCTTGCCGGGAACGAGGAGATCACCTCCGAGGGGCCCGACTTCACGAGCTTCATGCAGGCCCTCAACACGATCACGGTCCATCTCTGCCGCATGATCGCGGGCGACGGCGAAGGCGCGACGAAAATGCTCGAATGCACGGTCTCCAACGCGAAGACCGAGAAGGACGCCCGGACTGTCGCGAAGGCCGTCATCACGTCGTCCCTCGTGAAGACCGCGATGTTCGGCTCCGACGCGAACTGGGGCCGCGTCCTCTGCGCGACCGGCTACTCGGGGGCCGATGTCGACGTCACGAAGGTCGAGCTTTCCTTCCGCTCGAAGGCGGGCGTTATCGACGTGTGCCGGGACGGCTCTGGAATCCCATTCTCAGAGGAAATCGCGAAAAAGGTTCTTTCCGAAAAGGAAATCGAGATCCTGATCGACCTGCACGACGGCGAAGGGAAGGCAACGGCCTGGGGCTGCGACCTCACCTACGACTACGTGAAGATCAACGGCGACTATCGGACATGATCAGGGGAGAAAGGAAATGAACCTCAACTTTTCCAACGCGGACCGCGCGGAAGTCCTCACGCAGGCCCTTCCCTATTTCAAGAAGTACTACGGGAAGACGATCGTCGTGAAGTACGGCGGCAACGCGATGCTTAACGACGCGCTCCAGCAGCAGGTCATGCAGGACATCGTCCTCCTGCACCTCGTCGGGATCCGGGTTGTCCTCGTGCATGGCGGCGGCCCCGAGCTCACCAGCATGCTGAAGCGTGTCGGGAAGGAATCCCGCTTCGTGAACGGGCTCCGGGTGACCGACAAGGAAACGGTTGACATCGCGCAAATGGTGCTCGCGGGAAAGATCAACAAGACCCTAGTCACCTACCTCGAGGCGCAGGGTGGCGACGCGATCGGCCTCTCCGGCATGGACGGCAGGATGATGACCGCGAAGATCAAGGACCCTGAACTCGGCTACGTCGGCGAAATCACGAAGGTGAATCCGGCCCCGATCAAGGACATCCTCGAGAAGGGCTACATTCCTGTCGTCTCCTCGATCGGCTGCGACAAGGACGGGAACGTCTACAACATCAACGCGGACACCGCCGCCTCCCGGATCGCCTCTGCCCTTCACGCACAGCGGCTCATTCTGATGACGAACATCCAGGGCCTGATGCGCGACAAGGACGACCCCAACTCGCTCATGAGCCTGATCGAGCTCTCGGAGGCCGAGGCCCTGATCGGTTCGGGCGTTATTTCGGGCGGCATGATCCCGAAGATCGAATGCTGCATTTCGGCCCTGAAGAACAACGTCTCGAAGGCGATCATCCTCGACGGCCGAATCCCGCACGCCGTCCTGATCGAGCTCTTCACGGACTCCGGTGCCGGAACGATGCTGGTGAAGAAGAAGAAGGCCCCGAAGGCCAAGGATTCCGAGGAAATCTAAATGACTGATACCAAGAAGCTGGACCACGAGTACATTGCGAACACCTACGCCCGCTATCAGGTCGAAATCGTTGACGGCAACGGCTCTCTCCTGAAGGGTGACGACGGCCGGGACTACATCGACCTCGGGGCCGGAATCGGCGTGAACATTTTCGGCCAGAAAGACCCGGAATGGATTGCCGCTGTCACTAGCCAGCTGAACCGCTTCCAGCACACTTCAAACCTCTACTACTCCGCTCCTGATGCGGAGCTCGCGGCGCTCCTTTGCCGTCGGACCGGCCTGAAGAAGGTCTTCTTCAGCAATTCCGGCGCCGAGGCGAACGAGTGTGCGATCAAGGTCGCCCGCTCGTACGCCGAGACGAAGAAGGGGCCCGACTACTTCAATATCGTCACGCTCAAGGATTCCTTCCACGGCCGCACCCTCACGACGCTCGCCGCGACGGGACAGGCAATGTTCCACAAGGACTTCCTTCCCCTCACCCCCGGGTTCCTCTATGCGGATCCGGACGACCTCGAGGGGATGAAGCACCTTGTCGAAGAGAACAAGGTTGCCGGGATCCTGATCGAATGCGTACAGGGCGAAGGCGGAGTCCGCGCCCTTTCGAAGGACTTTGTCCAGGGTGTTGCCGATCTTTGCCGCGAGAAGGACATCGTCTTCATGACGGATGAAGTCCAGTGCGGGAACGGCCGAACCGGAAAACTCTACGCCTATGAGAACTACGGCGTCCTTCCCGACGTGGTGACTACCGCGAAGGGGCTCGGCGGCGGGCTCCCGATCGGGGCGACGCTCCTTGGCGAAAAGGTGAAGGACGTTTTCACCCCGGGGAAGAATGGCTCGACCTTCGGCGGTAACCCGATTGTCTGCGCCGGCGCCCTTTCCATCATTCGCCGCATCGACGACAAGCTCCTCGCGGAAGTCGTGAGGAAGGGCGACTTCGTCCGTTCGTATCTCTCGGGGAAGCCCGGCATTGAATTCGTTTCTGGCCTCGGCCTGATGATCGGCGTAAAGACCGTGAAGAACGAGAATGAAGTCGTCGCCGGGATGATGGAGTACGGGGTTCTTCCGCTTACCGCCCACGGCGGCATGGTGCGGTTGCTCCCGCCGCTCAACATTCCGGACGAACTTCTTAAGAAAGCGCTTGACGCTCTGCTAAAGGCTGCCGCCTAGCAAGACGGACTTCTGAACGAAAAACCGCTGCAGGTTACCTGCAGCGGTTTTTTGTTTTCCTGGTGAAAAGGCGTTCTTCAGGAGTTCTTCAGCCTCACCTTTCGTTCAAACTCTGCGAACGACTTTTCAAGAGCGGAGAAATTCGCCCTCGCCTCTTCGGGAACTGGCTTCGGAAGCGGATCCTCGCGGACAGAAGGCATCTCCCGCCGCTTCGGCGAAGGGTCAGCCCCGAAGGCCTGCGGGAGTCCGCCAAGGCCCTTGCCGATGGATGCGAAGGGATCCTTCAGCTGCTTCTTTCTGCGTGCCGCCATCGGGACTTCCTTGTTTCCTCTGACTGAAAATGCCGGGAAGCTAGAACGCCGGAACGACGGCGCCCTTCAGGTTCTTCTCGATGTAGTCCTTCACCTCGGGAGACTGGAGAGCCTTCACGAGCTTCTGGATTTCAGGACGCTTCTCGTCACCCTGGCGGACAACGAGGTAGTTCGCGTAAGGAGAATCCGCGCCTTCGATGAAGATCGCGTCCTTCGTGGGGTTCAGGTTGACGGTAAGGGCGAAGTTCGAATTGATGACCGCGAAGTCGACGTCCTTCAGGGAACGGGGAACCGCAGCACTTTCCAGTTCGACAAGCTTGATCTTGTGCGGATTGGAGGCGATGTCGGCCTTCGTCGCGGTGATCCCGGTCCCCTTCTTCAGCGTGATGAGGCCAGCCGCCTGCAGGAGCAGAAGCGCGCGGCCGCCGTTCGTCGCGTCGTTCGGAATCGCGATCTTGGCGCCATCCTTGATGGTCTTCAGGTCCTTGCTCTTCCCGGTGTAAAGGCCGATCGGCTCGATATGGATCGGGGCGAGCGCGAGCAGATGCGTGTGATGGTTCTTCTGGAAATCGTCGAGATAGGGCTTGTGCTGGAAGAAGTTCGCGTCGAGGTCCTTGTCCTCAAGCGCGGTGTTCGGCTGCACGTAGTCGTTGAATTCAACGATCTTGAGCGTGACGCCTTCTTTCTCAAGGTTCTTCGCAGCAACCTTCAGCAGGTCGCCGTGCGGCACCGGCGTCGCGCCGACCTTCAGGGTCACGCTTCCTTTCGCGGCCGCAGCGGACGAAGCCGCCGGAGAGGAGGCAGCGGCCGGGGAGGAGGCAGCCGCCGGGGAAGAAGCCGGAGCGGAGGACTTGCCGCACGCAGCAAGACCCGCCGCGAGGGCGCTGGAGCCAATGAGACCAAGGAATTGACGACGTTTCATACGATCCTCCAATGGAAATCCTTGCAAAGGGCAAAGAGCAGTGGTGCATACTTTAGCCTTTTCACAACCTTCCCGCTTTTCCTACGGCGGGGAAATTGCGGTATTACATGACAGGGAACAGCATGGGCAGCCCTTCCCTCAGGGGAAACGAATGCTTCCCGGGCTTCAGACTGCCAGCGAACCAGTTAACGTCCTCTCGGATGTGAAAGTCGGCCGTGACAAGTGCGGGGGCGATCTTCCAATCCAAAAAGAAACCGGGGTGAAGAAATTCGCGAGCGAAAAGGCTTGCTCCGATATTTCGTGGCTAGCCTCTCAGTCGGGATTCCAAAAAACGAACGCCCTCCCCTCAATGCTTTGAACGCCCTTCTGAAACTTCTTCGCCACCCGGCAGGCCTTTCGAGAGCGGAGCCTGCAATGCGGCTTGGCCCGGGGCGAAGAATGCCGGCCTGGAACGCATAACGTTGCGTGTCCTCTGCAGGAAGGATTGCCAGCGGTGCAACTCTTGCCGGTCCCCTGTGTCAGCGGGGCGTGATTTCGGACAATTTGATATAAAATCAAATTATCAAGATCGGAAAGCCATCCCGGGCACCCCGGGTTCCTTGACATAAGGCAGCATTGCTTCGCGGAAAGCGCTCGGAATTTCGGCCGCCTTGAAGGAGCCATCGGGTTCAATTTTCGTAAAGACAAGGGTTTCCGCGATCTTGATCGCGGTCTTCCCGTCCTTCAATATCACGAACCCCCAGCGGATGGAACTCCAGCCGAGCTTCTCAATCCAGAGCTGGAACGTGACATAGTCCCCAGCCCGAAGCGGTGAAATGAACTCGGCCCTGACTCCAGCCATCGGCGTGTAGTATCCGCCTGCGGCGCCGGGACCGAACACCTGTGTGCCGCAGTTTGAGAGGAAGAACTCTTCCTCGGTGTCGACAGCCCACTTGAAGAAATGGGAGTGGAACACGAGCCCGGTCGAGTCGCATTCCGAAAAGCGGATCTTGTAGGGAATCTCGAAGACCTTGCTCATTCGTTCCTCCTCTCGTTCTTCACTCGAAGGGAGAGCCCCGTGATGACCAGATTGTCCTCGATCACGTATTTCGGGAAAAACTTCTTGTAGAAATCCTCGAAGAAATGGGAGGCTCCTCCCGTGAGGATCAGAAGGGGCTCGTTTTCCTGATCGAAAGACCGCAGGCCTCCCCGTATGACCCCTTCGATGCAGTCCGCGATCCCCGTCGCGATGCCGTCGCCTGTTTTAAGCGGAGTTCTCGCCCAAGTTCCCATTTCACCTTTCAAGCGCGCTGTTCCCGCCCGAAGGCTCGTGAACATCATCGTGGGACCAGGGGCGATCCTGCCGCCAAGGTACGCGTATTCTTCCGGGGAAACGAAACGGACGGAATCCACCGTGATCGCCGTTCCCATCTGGACAATGACGAGACTCCTCGCCGGATGCTTCGCGACCGCGCCGAGCGCCGCGTACCAGCGGTCCGGTCCGAGTTTCGAATAGTCCTCGTAGCGGTTTTCCATCCGGAACCGCCCTTCATAGGCCTTCTGGCTGCCGAGGAATTCGATACGGGTCATGTTGCAGACCTCGCGTATGGTCTGGGCCTTCTCGCTGTTCGCAACGGTGCAGGCGTAGATCAGCTCGGGTTTCTCTGAAATGTAAAAATCCCGCACTTGTTCCGCGAGCATGACGTTGTCGCCATAGGTAATGACACCGGTGTGCTGGGGAGTGTCGGCACCTGCCCACTTGATGGCTGAATTTCCTATGTCCACGAGATAGGTTCTTCTCATTGCAACTGGCTCTCGAGTTTTGTCGGCTTAGCCCGGTATCCTACACTCAGAAAACAAAAAAGCCGATCTTCCGATCGGCTTAAAAAGGAGAGATGTCTCAGCAACTCATCTGAAGCGCATTTTCCTCTTCGTTTCTTAAGGTTTGCTGAACTTTTTCTTCTTTCTGAATTTGTTTTCTTATTTTTGGGAAATTAACTCTACCAAGATAGTTTTTACTAATACCTTGTGTGACCTCAATTCTCATTTCCACCGCTACAATCAGGGTGGGATCAGATAGTTCGCTCAGATGAGAAAGCATTAGTTGAAAATGAAAAATCATAAAATAATCAAAATGATTATCGGAGTATTGCTTTTGGTCGTGATCGCGCTGCTGGTCATGCCCTGGTTCATAACCGACCCCGATTTCAAAAAAGAACTGGCGATGAACCTGAGCCTCGTGGCAGCAGGGCTGATCGTCCTTGCAATCATCGGGTTCCTGGTCAACATGCTTGACACCAAGATCCACGAGAACCGCGCAGCCGAATCCGCGAAGACGTCTTCCCCCTTTTCCGACAACTCCCTCTTCGACGCCAAGGTCCGAGCGATGCATGAGCGCGCCCGGAGAGGAATGCATGTCTACCCCGAGGGGCATGTCTGCAAGGTGAAAATCTCCCCGATGGAAATGCTCCTCAAGGCGATAGACCCGGACGATGTCCTGGTCGACTGTTACGGGAACGACAAAGAAGGCTATCGCACCCGGTTCTACGGATCGCTTGACGGCGGAACCACCTGGTACGAACTCAAGATCCCCTCTACCCCCTCGGACAGGAAGACCATGCTGAAGGTCGCCCTGGGGCTCGCTTCGGTGCACGCCTACGCGAACCAGATCAGGCAGGAAATGCGGGAAAAGATCGTTGACCAGGATGACCACGGCTATGAAACAATCGCCGCGCACTCGGCGTGGAAAGAGACCGGAGAGAACCTCGACAGGGAAGAAAGGGTTCTCCACGTCGATCCCGATGACATGAAGAAGGCCAAACAGGGAAAAGCCTGAAAAACTGCCGGCAGGTTACGGTGACCGCTCATTCAAGGGCGTTCACCTTTCCCCTGCTTTGCTTGAGGAGGCTTCTCCTTTTCTTCGCTTCCCTCCTCCGAACCCTCGCACCGCGCCCCGGCTTCGTCGGGATGCGCTTCTCAGGCTCCTCCGAAGCCTTTTCGATCAGCTTCCGGAGCCTATCAAGGGCTGCGAGCCGATTCAGTTCCTGGGTTCTCTCTCCTTCGCTCCTGATCACAATCGAGCCGTCCTTTCCCACACGCCGGTCAGGCATGTGCAGGAGCCTCTCCTTGATTTTTTCCGGAAGGGAACTCTCCGGGATGCAGAACCTGAGGAGAACGGCAGTTGCGACTTTGTTGACGTTCTGTCCTCCCGGGCCCCGGCTCCGCACCGCGCACCACTCGGCCTCGTCTGGCCTGAATTCGAAAGGGGTTTTTCTCACCTATAATCCTCAGAAGCTGTTCTAGCAGATCCAGAATCAGGGAACTCAAATGCCTGCAAAGAGAATCCTCGTTCTTTCAATTGCCGCGGCCGTCCTCCTCACCGGATGCGACAGGGCGGTGACTCGAATCTTCGCCCCTTACGAAAATGACTCGCGAAACGTGAAGCGTATCGGCACCGCGGTTGGTTCCCCGATTTACCGCATTGTTGACGATGACATGAAATGCATCGCGATTTTCACCCCCCAGGGGGACAGCGCCGCGGTTTCCTGCGTGAAGAAGGATGGCTCGGACGGTTCCGCCAGCGCGGGAAGGTTCGACACTGCGAAATAGGACTCTACTCCGGGAATACAGGCACAGCCTCAGGGCCGCCGCGTCGCAAGCCAGCAGATGGCGGACCCAAGGATAACCAGTCCGACCCCTTCCCAAAATTCAGTCGTTAGCGAGGCGCCGAGCATGACGGCGCCAAAAAGACACGAGAGCACCGGCGTGAAGTAAGACGCTATCGCCATCACCGTCATGCTCCCCTTCTGGATGCCGTAGGTCCACACTGCGTAGGCGCCGCCGAAGACTATGCCGGCCGCAACGCAGGAGCAGAGCCCCAGAAGCGTGAACCGCGGGGTCTCGATCTGCACGGCCCCAGTAAGGAGAAGGCCTGAAAAGATAACCGCATCGATGCCGAAGATGATCGGCGTAGGGTTCTGCCCCCTTCCCCACGCCCGGCAAGCGGAGCTGTAGAGAGCCCAGGCAAGCGCGCCCATTGCGGCCAGCCCGTATGAAGCGGGGTTCTCCCTCACGTGTCCGACTATTTCGAGCGGGTGGAACCCGTGCCCGCCGGAAAGCACCAGCCCCAGGCCGCATATCGTCACCAGGAATCCAATGACTACGTACCAGCGCGAGTGCTGACGGTTGAAGAGGATCGCGCAGATGATGGTGAGCGACGGCCACAGGTAATTCACCATTCCCACTTCAATCGTCTGGCGTCCTCCTTCAGAAATCTGAAGCGATGTCGTGAAGCAGAGCGAACAGGCCACGGCGAAGGGAAGCCCAATGAAAAGAAATTTCCTTGAGTACCGCCCTAACCTCGGAAAGCCAAGGAAAAGGACCGTGATGATGCATCCGATCGCATAAGTGATTGCAAGGCCGCGGATCATGCCGAAGGATTCCTCCAGCACCTTGACGAGACCGACCGACATGCCCCAGCAGACAGGGGCGAGAAGCCCTACTAGCGTAGCCCTTTCTCTTTGTCCAAGCATATTGGATGCCGCTTCCTTCCGGCCTGATCAGAACCAACTGATCCTATGAAAAAATCCCTAGGGACAATGGCGTTATTGGTTGTATGATCAATCAGCCATTCCGCACTCATAAATCAAAAAAGCAGGGGAACTCACATGGACCTTTCAACCGTCATGACCCCGTCCTCGATTGCACTCGTGGGCGCTTCAACCCGTGATCATACTATTGGCCACGACCTTCTCCACAAACTGGTCGACTACGGGTACAAGGGCAAGCTCTTCCTCGTCAACCCGAAGGGCGGGACCATTGAAGGGAGAAGCGTCTATAAGAGCGTTGCAGAACTTCCCGACGGAATCGACCTCGCGATCATCGTCATCAACGCAAAGTTCGTGCTGGACACCGTCGACCTCTGCAAGGAAAAGGGCATCAAGGGACTGGTCGTCATATCGGCGGGATTCAAGGAAACCGGAGCTGCTGGCCGGGAACTCGAGGAGGCGCTCGCCGAGAAAGTTCGCAAGTACGGCATGACGCTCGTGGGCCCGAACTGCCTCGGCGTCGTCAACACCAATCCTGACGTCAGCATGGACGGCTGCTTCGCGGAAAGCCTTCCGAGGCGCGGCGACATCGGCTTTGTCTCCCAGTCAGGCGCCCTCGGCGGCGGGATCCTGAACATCCTGAAGGACCTCGGGATCGGCTTCGCGCAGTTCATTTCCATCGGCAACCAGGCCCACGTGAACGCGGCCTCCGCAATTTCGTACTGGGAAGACGTCCCGGACGTGAAGCAGATACTGCTCTACATGGAGTCGATCCTCGACCCGGCGGAATTCCGCAGGCTCGCGACCCGCGTTTCCAAGAAGAAGCCGATCCTCGCCCTCAAGGCCGGACGGTCCGCCGCAGGAGCGAGCGCCGCTTCCTCCCACACGGGGTCCCTTGCTGGCGCGGACAAGGCGGCAGACGCCCTGCTCCGGCAGTCGGGCGTGATCCGGGAAAAATCCCTGAAGGACCTTTTCTCCTCGGCGAAGGCCTTCTCGCTATGCCCGCTCCCGAAGGGCGACCGCATCGCGATCATCACGAATTCCGGCGGCCCCGCCATCATGGCGACCGATGCCGTCGAGGATTTCGGGATGAAGATGGCGAAGCTCTCCGATGAAACGAAGGAAAAGCTCCGCTCTTTCCTTCCGCCTGCGGCTTCGGTGAAGAATCCGGTCGACATGATCGCGTCGGCTCCCCTTGAGCACTACAGGAAGACCCTCGAAACGGTTCTCGCGGACGATGGCGTCGACATGGTGCTCACCATTTACCTGCCCTTCCTTGGCCTCAAGGACACGGACGTCGCTGACACCATCATGGACATCCGCGCAGCGCACCCCGAGAAGCCGATCGTCGGCGTCTTCATGACGAAGCAGGAATTCTTCTCGTCGCTCTCGGACAAGCGCGTGACAGTTCCCTTCTACATGTATTCGGAAGAAGGGGTCGCCGCCCTCGACCGACTGAACAGGCAGCGGATCTGGGTGAACAGGCCTGAAGGCAAGGTTCCGGCCTTCGAAGTCGCGAGAGACCGTGCGGACGCGGTCTTCAAGGCGGCAGCCGCGGACGGGCGGGAAACGCTCACGACGAGCGAAAGCATCTCGGTTCTCGACGCCTACGGCATCCGGACCTGCCGCTCGGACCTCGCCCGGACGGAGGACGAGGCCGTCGCGATTGCTGACCGCATCGGATATCCGGTGGTGATGAAGATGACTTCCAAGACCATCTCTCACAAGACGGACGTCGGTGGCGTTCGGGTCGGGATCGCCTCTGCGGAGCAGCTGAGGCGGGAATACCGCGACCTGCTCTCGAAGCTCACGGAACGCGGCCTCGAAAAGGGCCTTGAAGGCGTCCTCATCCAGGAGATGGTGAAGGGGTCGAGGGAAATGGTATGCGGGCTTGCTACCGATCCCCAGTACGGCCCGATGATCATGTTCGGCCTTGGCGGCGTATTCGTCGAGGTGCTGAAGGACGTCGCCTTCCGCGTCGCCCCGCTCACGGACCAGGACGCCCGCGAGATGGTGCGTTCGATCAGGGCGTGGAAGCTCCTTGAAGGAGTCCGCGGCATGACGCCCGCGCATACCGACAGGATTGAGGAGACCCTTCTCAGGCTCTCCCAGCTCGTGAAGGATTTTCCTGCTGTCTCCGAACTGGACATCAATCCGCTCATCGTGTCGGACAAGGACGGCGAGCCGATCGCGGTCGACGCGCGCATCAAGATGAAGCGCTAGACGCGCTCCTCTGAGCGACAAGCCTCCTTAAAGCGAACGGGCCGGAGCGATTCGGCCCGTTTTCTGTTCCTGGCAGCAGGGGAAGCCACCCATGACTGCAGCGAGTGTCCCTGCCTCTTCAAGGTGCTCGTCGCGCACGGCCCCTCTCTATGAAGAATGCCCGCTCTTCGTCCCGTTCCTCTCCGCTCCGCGTTTAGAATTGTCAATCATGCGGACGATTCCCCGACTCGCCCTGCGAGGCAGGCGGCAATGGGGAATGGGCGCCCCGTGAAGTTTTGTTCAGAAAGAATGCTGAAAATGGCAAGCAAGGGCAAAAGAGGAATGCGTTTCTTCAAGGCGGCAGCAGGAGCGGCAGCGGTTTTCTTCTGCGCCTCTGCCCTCGCGCTGCCCGCGTCCCTTGATGACCCGATTGCCGAACTTCTGTCAGCAGGGACCGCTGCGCCCGCGCCTCTCCCATTCGGGCTCCGCGCGGTCAGCACCGTGAAGACCCAGATCGGGGTTCCCTACAGGTTCGGAGCCCAGCTCCCGGAAACAGGGTTCGACTGCTCGGGGCTCGTCTGGTGGGTTTACCACCAGATCGGGGTCAATCTCCCGCGCACGGCCGCCGAGCAGTCCCGGTCAGGGCGCGAGATAGCGCTTTCCGACGCGCGACCGGGCGACATCCTGATCTTCAGGATGAGCGGCGGCACCGGGTACCACGCCGGGATTTTCACGGCGAATTCCCACTTCATCCACGCGCCGAGAACCGGAAAAACCGTGCTTGAGAGCCGCCTGAACAGTTACTGGATGCCGCGGCTCCTTTCGGTGAGGCGAATCGAGGAGCCTTCCAATTCCGGGCTTCCGCCGTCAGCGGACGAAATCGAGGCGGCGCTTGCCGCGATCATGCCGCTCGCCGAGCCGGATCCCCTGCTCAACCTGATCGCGATGCCGGGGAACACGGAGCTTGGCGTCCCTGCGAAAAGGGAGCGCCGCAGTTCGCCGGGCCGCTGATCCCGGCATAGCGGACTTTTCCTTTGTGCGGCTTTCCTGCCGCATTAACTTGCTATTGGGACCAGAAAAATGATCAAGCCCGTTCCGTACCAGAATTTCGCAGGAAAAGACCCGCTGCTGGACAGATTCGTGTCCTACGCGCTGGTCCCGACGGGGTCCGACCCTGAAAGCGCCGCATCTCCCAGCACCTCGAGGCAGCTCGCGCTCGCGGAAAAGCTGAGAAAAGAGCTTGAGGCTGCGGGCGCCGCAGACGTTTCCCTCTCGGCGAAGGGAGTCGTGACGGCAACGATTCCGCCGTCCCCCGGGGCAGGGAACGCCCCGGTGATGATGCTGAACGCCCACATGGACACGTCGCCCGAGGCTTCCTGCGACGGAATCGCGCCGCAGATCGCCTGTCGCTGGAACGGGGACGACATTCTTCTCTCCGAAGACGGCCCCGTCGTGCTCTCGGTGAAGCGTTTCCCGGAGCTCGCGCGCCACATTGGCGAGGACATCGTCTGCACCAACGGCAAAACCCTGCTCGGCGCGGACGACAAGGCGGGCATCACGGCGATCATGGACGCAGCCCTTCGCTGCCCCGGGAATCCGGAGGAACCCCACGCCGAAATCCGCCTCGTCTTCACGCCTGACGAGGAAATCGGCCGCGGAACCGAAGGAGTGGACATCCCATCTCTCGGAGCGAACTACGGCTTCACGGTGGACGGGGGCGACGTCGGAGGGCTTGAAAGCGAAACCTTCAACGCCGCTTCCGCCCGGATCGTTTTCCGGGGAATTTCGGTTCACCCTGGTTCAGCGAAGCACCGAATGGTGAACGCCGTGAAACTCGCCTCGGCCTTCGTTGGAGCGCTTCCCTCGTCCGAGTCTCCCGAGGAAACCGAAGGCCACGAAGGATTCTTCCACCCGGTAGCCATTCGAGGCGGCGTTGAGTCCGCGACTGTCGACCTCATCATCCGCGACCACGACCGGGTGCTTTTCGAAGAGAGGAAAAGAAGGCTCGCCGAAATGGCGGAATCGTTCCCCGTCGGCACAGCTCCCGCCCCGGTCGTCACGATTCGCGACCAGTACCTGAACATGAAGGAGTTCCTGAAGGGCCGGGAGGAGATCCTCGAGCTCGCCCGAAAGGCTTACAGGGAGTGCGGGATCGAGCCGGTTGAAAATCCGGTTCGCGGGGGAACGGACGGGGCGTTCTTCTCTTCACAGGGCCTTCCCTGCCCGAACATCTTCACGGGCGGCCTCAACTACCACGGAATCTACGAATGCATCCCCGTGCAGTCGCTCCACAAGACGGCTTGCGTCGTAAGCGCGCTGCTTCGGCTTTCCGCATCCTGCAAGGCGTGAACCACGCATTTTCCGGCGGGATAAATCAATCAGCGTTTTCCTGCAGAACCGATTCATCATCTTATGAACGTTTGACATAAGGCAAAACACCGCCTGTTTATAATCTAGGCTGCATAGCATTTTGAGGCGCCGCGAATGAATTCCCTTCTTCAGATTTTCGGACTGCTGGTCCTTGTTCTCTGCTCGGCCTTTTTCTCCATTTCCGAGATTTCGCTAGCCGCTGCGAAGAACGTTCGCCTCCAGGCGCTCTCCGAGGACGGGGACCAAAGGGCGCGGGAAGTAATCGCGCTGAAGGCGAGCCCGGGCCCGATGTTCACGATTGTCGAAATCGGCGTGAATGCGCTCGCCCTCGCAGGCGGCATCCTGGGACAGGGCGCCTTCATTCCGATTTATAAGAGCGGACTCATTCATTTCCTCAGCGACCAGACGGCGAGCACCGTCGCCTTCTGGCTCGCCTATCTCACCGCGACCCTGCTCTTCGTGCTCTTCGCCGACCTGATCCCGAGGCGGTTTGCCATGGCGCGGGCCGAGTCCTGCGCGGTCCTCGTGATCCGCCCGATCACGTGGCTCTACCAGGTGCTTCGCCCGGTGGTCTGGCTGCTGAACAGCTGCGCGACCTACGCGATGAAGAAGGCCGGCCTCCCCACACACTCGAAGGACCGGGTCACAACCGCTGACGTGATGGCCACCGTGAACGCGGGCGTCCGCCAAGGCCTCATCAACCCCGAGGAACGGAGCGTGATCGAGAACATCTTCTCGCTCGAGGACCGCCCGGTCTCCACCGCCATGACGGTGCGGGACGACATCATCTACTTCCTCCGCGAGGAAAGCGACGAAAGCATCCGCTCGAAGGTCGTGCAGTACCCGCATCACCAGTTCCTTGTCTGCGAGAAGACGATCGACACGGTGGTGGGCTACGTCGACAGCAAGCAGCTCCTCACTCGCCTCGTGCAGGGCAAGCGCCTCGACCTTTCCGAGAAAGGGATCCTCAGCCCGGTGAAGATGATCCCGGAAAGCCTCTCGATGTCGGAAACGATCGAGGAGATCCGCAACACGACCGCTGACTTCGTCGTGGTCATTAACGAGTACGGTGAAGTCGCGGGCCTCATTACCCTGAACGACGTCATGAACACGATCATGGGAGAGATGGTCGGGCTTGACGAGGACGCGCAGATCGTCCAGCGCGACGAAAACTCCTGGCTCGTCGAGGGCTCCACCTCGATCTACGAGCTCGAGAACACCTTCGACCTGCCTGAAGGCGAGGAGAACCCGCCCTACGAGACCGCCGGTGGCCTCGTCATGTATCTCCTCAGGCGAATCCCGAAGCGGACCGACAAGGTCACTTACGGGGGATACAAGTTCGAGGTCGTCGATGTCGAGAAGAACCGCGTCGACCAGCTGCTCGTCACGAAGCTCCAGCCCTCAGGCGCGGGCCCTCAGGACCCGGCCCAGCAGTCCCCAAAGAGCTGACTGTTCGGTTCCTCTCCTGATATTAGGGTATATCTCCTAATCGTTGGTTCCTACCCACTTTGATAGTACTGCGCTTATACTAGCGAACAGTGCTCAGTCACCAACAGGGTGCGGTTCCCGCACCATCTAGGAGAGGATTAAATGAACTACAGCTTTGCACTTAAGGTTACGGCCGTAGCTGTTGCCGCGAGCCTCAGTCTCGCCGCGAACGGCGCCGTGAAGGACGGCACCTTCGAGGGGACCGGAATGGGCCGCGGCGGCCCGATCACGGCGTCCGTCACCTTCAAGTCCGGCAAGATCGCCGATGTGAAGATCACGAAGCAGACCGAGACCGCCGGCGTTTCCGCCCCGGCGCTCGAGAAGCTCCCGAAGCAGATCGTCGAGACGAACTCCATTCGCCTGAACGCCGTTTCCGGCGCGACCCTCACCTCCAAGGGCATCCTTGAAGCTGTCGGCAAGGCCGTCACCGCGGCCGGCGGCAAGCCCGCCGACTTCATGAAGGCGCCTGGCAAGAAGGCCGCCTCCAAGAAGGCCCAGAACATCAAGACCGAAGTGCTCGTGATCGGCGGCGGCGCCTCCGGCATCACGGCCGCAGTCCGCGCGGCGACCCAGGGCAAGAAGGTCATCCTGATCGAGAAGATGCCGAACATCGGCGGCGACACGCAGCTGAACGCCGGCACCCTGATCGCCACCGGCTCCCGCTATCAGCGCGAAGTCATGAAGGAGACGAAGGACAGCCCCGAGCTCGCCTACAAGGACATCATGCGGGTCGGCAAGAACAAGAACGACCCCGTGCTCGTCAAGGCCACGACCGAGAAGGCTGGCGAAGTGGTCGACTGGCTGATCTACGACATGAAGATCCCGTACGGCCCGGCTGCCACGCAGTATCCTGACCACTCCGCGAACCGCCAGCTCGGCGTGACGGGACGTTCCGTCAACTTCCTCAACCTGATGAGCGGCATCCTGAAGAAGAACGGTGGCGTGATCATGACCGACACCCGTGCCCAGAAGTTCGTGACGGACAAGAAGGGCAACGTGATCGGCGTCAAGGCCCGCATGGCTGACGGATCCACCGTGAACTTCTCCGAGAAGGCCACCATTCTCGCCTCCGGCGGCTACGGCGCGAACCGCAACATGCTCCCGAAGAGCGTCGCGAAGGGCCTCTTCTACGGCCTTGATTCCGACAGCGGCGACGGCCTCCGCATGGGCCGCGAGCTCGGTGCCGGCACGATCAACCTCGACCTCGTGAAGCAGTATCCGCAGGGTGTCGAGACCACGCCGCACCACGGCCTCGCCGCGACCGCTTCCTCGACCGACACGATCAAGAAGTCCGGCGCGATCTACGTGAACACCGACGGAAACCGGTTCGTCGACGAGCTGAAGGGCCTCGGCGTCCTCACCGACGCGACCAAAGCCCAGAAGAACGAGATCATGTACATCGTGATGGACAAGGCCGCGTGGAAGGAATACGTGGCGAAGTCCCTCGAGGACAAGCTCGTCGCTTCCGAGGCTGACCTCGACAAGTGGGCCACCATCGTGAACAACGGCCGTCCGGTCATGGCGACCTCCGACAAGCTCGAAGTCGCCGCGAAGAAGATGGGCATCAACGCCGCCAATCTCCAGAAGACGATCGACCGCTGGAACGGCTTCGTCAAGGCTGGCTCCGACAAGGACTTCGGCCGCAAGAACCTGAAGCCCCTCGCCGAGGGACCGTACTACATCGTTGAGCAGAAGGTCCGCTTCTGCACGACGCTTGGCGGCCTCAAGGCGAACAAGAACATGCAGATCCTGAAGAAGAACGGCAAGCCGATCGGCAACCTCTACGGTGCAGGCTGCGTTGTCGGCGGTGCCAACGGCGCCGACTCCATGACCGCCATGATGAACTCCTGGGCGATCATTTCCGGCTACATTGCCGCTGACTCCGCCGTGAAGAGCATCAAGTAAGCTGTCCCGCTTTCCCTCGGGCAGGGGCACCCCTCTGCCCCGGGAAATCGAGTAGGAGGCGGAGCTTCGCTCCGCCGTCCTCTCACACCACCGCCCGTACGGGTCTCGTAGGCCCTGCTGTCAGCAGGGTT
>CADBTW010000068.1 GCA_902797695.1 uncultured Sutterellaceae bacterium | reverse complement strand
GCGGATATACGTGTCCTATGACTCGACCAACAAGAACTGCCAGGCCGGCGACATAGATCTCGTCGAGTTCGGCAAGCCCAAGGATGACCGCGGATTCCCGGTCTTCAACATCTCGGTGGCATTCGACAGTACAAACCGGGTTCCTCTTTTCTACGAGGAATATCCGGGATCAATCACCGACGTCTCGCAGTTCAGGTGCATGATCGACAAGGCTGCCGAATACGGTTATTCGAAGCTTGGGCTCATCCTCGACCGGGGATATTTCAGCAGGGAAAACATCAGGCTCATGGACGAACGAGGTTACTCGTTCGTAATCATGGTCAAGGGATGCAGGAGCCTCGTTTCAGCGATCGTCGGGAAAGTCAGGAACACATTTGAGACCGATCGCTCCAAGTCAATCAGGGCGTACAGGGCTTATGGAACCACGGTCGCCGCAAGGCTCTATGAGGATGACGCGCCTGAGCGCTGGTTCCACGTCTGCTACAGCGCCTCAAAACAGGCCGCGGAAAGGGAGGACGTCGAGCAGAAGGTCGAGAAATGCCGCGAGTTCCTTGAGAAACGCATCGGCACGGACGAACAATTCAGCAAGACTTTTACCGACTGGTTCGAGCTGTTCTACAAGGATGGGAAACTCGTCGGGATCAAGGAAAAGTCGGCGGCTGTGCAGCGGGAGCTCGACCTGTGCGGGTACTTCTGCCTGATCACCTCGGAGAAGATGACCGCCGCCGAGGCCCTGACGCTGTACAAGGGGCGGGACGCCTCGGAAAAACTGTTTCAGGCGAGCAAGTCCTTCCTTGGCGGCGGGAGCATGAGAGTGCATTCCCGAGAGGCCCTGTCGGCCAAGACGTTCATTGAATTCATTGCGCTCGCCATTCGCAATCGGATTTACTGCCTTCTCAGGGAGACCATGGCAAGGATGGGAGGGAGCCCCAACTACATGACGGTCCCGGCAGCCCTGGGAGAACTGGAAAAGATTGAGCTCGTGAGAATCGGAGGCGGCGGCTACGTACTGGATCACGCCGTGACCAGAAGGCAGAAGGAAATACTTTCGGCCTTTGCGCTGAGCGCGGACAGCGTTCGTTCGGAAGCCGCTGGTATTGCGGCTTCAGTTGCCGGAGACGGCGAACAGGCCAATGGAAACGGGGAGAAAGCGGAATGAGACGGATCGAGACAATTGAGGCTGACATCAGCAAAACGCTTGAAAGCCTAGCCAGGGTGAAGGCACGGGAAGGCAGGTTGATGGAGCGGCTGGAGAAACTTCAGGAACTGAAACGAAGGGTGGAGTCCAAGAAGATTGTCGATGCATTCAGAAAGAGCAAGAAGAGCTACGGTGAGCTCATGACGTTCCTTAATCCGTAACGGTATTTCTGGCACGCGAAAGTTGTTTAGTGCAACTTTTTGAGAAATTCAGGTAAATAGGGAGGTCGTTCAATTCCAGCCAGCGGTCTCAGTCCGGGGCCGCTCTTGCTCTAGAATACGAGCGGGTGTCTCAATCGACTCAGCGCTTGTTTTCGGCCTTTCCAGCAGGCCAGACCTAGGCTTAAAAGACGACATGATTTTCAGGCGGTCGCTCATTTCCGAACTAACGAATGCCGCGGGCGGCGTGTTCACCGTTCTGTTTTCCATTGTGCTTACCGTAGGCGTCGTGCGGGCGATGACCCAGATTTCTGGCGGGAAGATAGACGCGGGTTCGTTCCTCTACATTGTCCTTTTCTCTTCGCTCCAAACGCTCGGGCCGCTTCTTGCGCTTTCCCTATTTCTCGCGGTCTTGATGGCGCTGATCCGCGGCTGGCAGCAGAACGAAATGATCGTCTGGTTTTCTTCGGGCGGTCTTTCGCTTCTCTCGTGGATACGGCCCGTGCTGCGGGTGGCTTTCCCCGTCATCATCGTCGTTGCGGTTGTTTCTATCTTCATTACGCCATGGGCATATGGCCAGATGGAAGTGCAGAAAAGCCATTTCACGCAGCGCGACGACACCAGCCGCATCGCATCCGGGCAGTTTGTCGAGTCAGGGTCCGGACGCAGGGTCTTCTTCATTGAACAAGTGGACGAAGAGGCCGGGAACGTGAAAGGCATCTTCATGTCGGAAGCCAGCAAGGGTGGAAAGACGAAGGTTCTCGCGGCGAGCGAAGGCAAGCTTTTCGTGAACAAGGAAGGTGACCGCTTTGCCGAGCTGAAGAATGGAAGACAGTATGAAATCGGGGAGGGCGGGAAATCGTACCGGGTAACTGACTTTGATCGTTATGGCATTCGGCTTGACGTGAAGCCAGACCTTGTCCTGGGGTCCGATAAGGCAAACGCGATTCCTGTCCAAAGCCTTTTGGAAAACCCGACGCCGAAGAACATGGGGCAGATCTTCTGGCGGCTTTCCTGGCCTTTTGTCGCGCTGAACCTTGCGTTGCTCGCTATTCCGCTTTCCGTCACGAATCCCCGGGCAGGGCGCTCGCTGAATATTGTTGCGGCCGTGCTGGTATTCATCCTCTACCTGAATTTCATCAGCATCATGCAGTCGTGGATCACTGAGGAGAAATGGCACTGGTGGACGGGGCTCGTCGCCTTGCATGGGACAGTTCTCGCGCTGACTGCGGCGCTTTTCGTAAGGCAGATCTGGTTCCAGAGGTGGCTGCCGAAGCAGCTTTCGCTGGGCTACTGGCGCGACAGGGCGGAGAGGGGCGATAAATGAAGGTAATCACTCGTCATCTGACCGCCCAAATACTTCGCGCGACCGGGCTTGTCCTGCTCGCGCTTCTCGGTCTGTTCTTTTTCTTCGACCTCGTGAGCCAGGCCGACAAGATCGGCATTCGCTATAGTTTCGCACAGGCCTTCGCCATCACGGCGTTCGACGTGCCCGAGCGGCTGTACGAGATCATGCCGATTGCGGTGCTTCTTGGCGCTGTTTATACGATGAGCCGTTGGGCGGCGAACAGCGAATTCACGATCCTGCGAACCGCCGGCCTGAGCTCCTGGCGCTTTTTTCAGGCGCTGCTGGTCCCTGGCCTGATTTTCGTCGCGTTCACTTATCTGCTTAGCGAGATCGTCGCGCCAGTCAGCACGCAGCTTCGCGAGGAAGTTCATGTCCAGATCACTAACCGCGCGGTAAGGCCCCGTGGATTCGACACCGGTGTATGGGCTCGCGATCAGGTCTATGACAAGTCGAGGCGCCTGGTTCTCTCCCGCTACGTGAATGTGGAAAACCTCAAGTCCCGGGAAGCACGCGTGGCAAACGGTTGGCATGTCTACGAGTTTTCTCCCAATAACGAATTGCGCCGGGTAATTGAAGCCCCGGTGGGAAACTATGCCGAGGGCAGGGGCTGGGAGCTCAGGAATGCTGTCGTCACCGAGATTCCGTCCCTCGCCGGAGCGACTCCGACAAGTATCCCCGCGAAAGTGAAGCGGTACACCGAACGGACACTCGTACTGGACACGAACATCCAGCCGCAGATCCTCAGCGTCATCGTCTCGACGAAACCAGACCAAATGCCTGCCTATGCGCTGGGCGCCTACATCGAGCATTTGAAGGCGAACCATGAGGAAACGGGCAAATACGAAGTCGCGTTCTGGAAAAAGGTTTTCTACCCTCTTTCCATTTTCGTGATGCTTGCGCTTTCAATGCCCTTCGCTTATCTCAGCTCCCGGGCGGGAGGCGTGTCCCTCAAGATTTTCGTGGGGCTCATGATCGGCATTGCCTTCTTCGCGCTGAACAGCCTCTTTTCCTATCTTGGCATCCTCAGCAGCTACCCGCCGATCCTTACCGGCATAACGCCGATACTTGTGGCCCTTATGCTTGCCGTTGCCGCGATGTGGCGTGTTGAGCGCCGCTAGGGTCCGGATGCTTGCAAAATGTTTTGTTGTCGGGATTTCCTACCCTTGGAAGAAGCCTTCTGCTGAAAGGAAGAATAAAAAATGACCTCAGCCGCTTCACTCGCGACCTTTGGCGGAACTGAAGCCCTGCTTCAACAGGTATTCCTCGAAATTCAGGGCGGATGGCAGGCGGAGTACTTTTGGCAGATTGCCGCCTTCCTGCTCGCGGTCGGCCTTTCCTTTTTCGTCAGTCGCCGCTTCAACAGGCAGCTCCGGCGCTTCCTGCCCCAAAAGGGCTCGGACCGTTTGCTGGACCGGGCGCTTTCCTATTCAATTGACATTGCGACCCACCTTTCCTTCTCCCTCATCGCAGCCTCTTTCCTTTGGCTCGAGGTGTGGTTGATGCAGCGGACGGATCTCGTGCCGGTGCGCCGGCAGCTGGTGTTCGATCAGTTGGGCTATACGGTGCTCTACGCCTTTGCCCTCCTCCGGATCGTGCTCTACATGCTTCACGGGATGCTGGGCGACCGGGTAGTCAATCGCAGGCTAACGCAGGTGGTGACCTGGGTCTTCTGGATTCTGGTTGCCATGGAGTTCGCGGGGATCCTTCCTGAAATCGTTTCCTTCATGAAGAAACAGGAAGTGCCGATCGGGAGCCAGAACCTGACGCTCTGGCTGCTTTTCACCGGTACGCTTTCCGCATTCCTCACCCTTGGCGTTGCGAACTGGATCGCCAATGTCCTGGAAGGGGTCTTCACCCATGCGCTAACGATTGCCCCCAACCTCCGGGTGGTGTTCGCTCGCATCTGCCGCTGGGTGCTCATGGTGAGCGCCGTCCTGATCGCGATGAGTTCGGTCGGAATCGACCTTACGGTGCTTTCGGTCTTCGGCGGCGCTCTTGGCGTCGGCGTCGGCTTTGGGCTCCAGAAGATCGCGAGCAACTACATTTCGGGCTTCATCATCCTGCTTGACCGTTCCATCAAGATCGGGGATTTCGTCGAGCTTGGCGGGTTCAAGGGCACGGTAAAGGAAATCAACACGCGCTATACGGTCGTGAGCGACTTCTACGGCGTGGAGAACATCGTGCCGAACGAAACGTTCGTCACCAGCTCCGTGAAGAACTACTACCACTCGGGAAGCGACAACATCGCCATGATTCGGATTTCGGTCGCCTATGGAACCGACCTGAACAAGGCGATCCAGATCCTGCGGGAAGAGGCGAACAAGCCCGCACGGGTGATCAAGGACAAGAAGGGCTGGACCGGCATTACCCAGCTGGGCGACAGCGGGATCGACCTCGAGGCGGCAGTCTGGGTGCCGAACATCGGGAACGGGACCCTTGGCCTTCGCACCGAGATCCTCATCAATGTCCTGCGGCGCTTCGATGAGGCCGGGATTGAGGTCCCGTTCCCGCAAATGGATGTTCGCCTGAAGGAGGGAGGCCTTTCCAAGCCGACCGTCGAAGAGCTTGCGAGGGCGTTCGCCATCCTGAGCGCCGGTGAACAGAAGGCCGCGGGAGTGGCCTCAGCCGTTGCCGAACCGCCCCGGCAGGCGGCTTCCGCCGCCGGCCGCTGAGGCTCAGGACCGCGCTTCTTCCGCGGAATGCTGCTCGAGGAACTTGCGGAGCGCGGCTCCCGTCGCGGTATTCCCCTGCGACACGTCCTTCGGGGAACCCGTGGCAACGACTTTCCCGCCGGACGCTCCGCCTTCCGGGCCGATGTCGATGATCCAGTCGGCTTCGGCCATGATGTCCAGGTTGTGCTCGATCACGACCACGGTGTTGCCGGCGTCGGCAAGGCGATGCAGGACGTTGACGAGCCTTTGGACGTCAGCCATGTGAAGACCGACCGTCGGCTCGTCAAGCACGTACAGGGTGCGGGTTTCCTGAAGTTCTTCCGCTTCGGGGCCGCCCGCGTCGGTTCTTACCTTCGAAAGCTCGGTCACGAGCTTCAGGCGCTGGGCCTCGCCGCCCGAAAGGGTGGGTGAAGGCTGGCCGAGCTTCAGATAGCCGAGCCCGACATCCTCGAGCAGCTTCAGCGGCCGCTGGATCGACGGCGTCGACTCGAAGAACCCTACCGCTTCCCGGACCTGCATCTGGAGAATGTCCCCCGCGCTCTTTCCCCGCCATTTCACTTCGAGCGTCTGGGGGTTGAAGCGCATTCCGCCGCAGGTCTCGCAGAGCACCTTAACGTCAGGCAGGAAGTTCATTTCAATCGTGCGCATTCCCTGCCCGAGGCAGGTTTCGCATCGTCCGCCCTTCGTATTGAAGGAGAAGCGGCTCGCCGTGTAGCCCCGTTCCTTGGCGAGAGAAGCCTCGGCGAGGAGCTTCCGTATGCCGTCCCAGATTCCAACGTATGTCGCGGGGCAGGACCTGGGAGTTTTTCCGATCGGCGTCTGGTCAACTTCAAGCACCCTGCCCACCGATTCCCATCCTTCGAGGCCTTCGCAGCCGTACCAGTCGGCCGGCCCGCGCTTCTTCAGGGTTTCCTGAAGGTTCGCGAGCAGCACGCTTCTGCAGAGAGTGGACTTTCCGGATCCAGACACTCCGGTGACCGCGATCAGGCGGTTAAGCGGGAAGGAGACTTTCGGCATTTGCAGGTTGTGGAGGGAAGCCCCCAGCACCGTGACGCTGGGCGTTGTCCCGGGGATGACCGGCCGGCGCGGAATTCCGGTCCGGGGCTCGGGCGTGGCGAGAAAACGGCCTGTCGCCGATTCAGGGCACTTCATGATGTCCTCGACGGTTCCTTCGGCGACGAGCTTTCCGCCTTCGCTTCCGGCTCCCGGCCCGATGTCGATCACGTGGTCCGCGCGGCGGATGGTGTCCTCGTCGTGCTCGACCACGAGGAGCGTGTTGCCTTTCCGAGAGAGCGTGTCCATGGCGTCGAGGAGAACGCTGTTGTCCTTCGGATGAAGCCCGATGGTGGGCTCGTCCAGCACGTAGCAGACGCCCTGGAGGTTGGAGCCGAGCTGCGAGGCGAGGCGGATCCGCTGGGCCTCGCCGCCGGAAAGCGTCGGGGAGGCGCGGTCAAGCGTGAGATAGCCGAGCCCAACCTGCTTCAGGAACTGGAGCCGTGAGATGATTTCCCGCACGGCGTCCTTCGCGATTTCCCTTTCACGGTCAGGAAGGTTCAGCTTTTCGAAGAAGGGCAGAGCTTCGTTCACGGTCATACGGCAGAGCTCGCTGATGTTCCTGCCGAGGAACTTCACGGCGAGCGCCGTGGGGTTCAGGCGCATCCCTCCGCAGGTCGGGCAGACGGCGTCCCGCCGTTCGTCGGCGTCGGACCACGCGCTTTCCTCTCCGGACTGCTCGGCGTCGAATCCCTGCAGGACGACGCCGGTGCCGAAGCACGTCGGGCACCACCCCATCTTGCTGTTGTAGGAGAAGAGCCTCGGGTCGGGATCGGGGAAGCTCCTGCCGCAGACCGGACATGCCCTTCTCGTGGACCAGAGCTGGAGGTTCCCTTCCTTCATGACAAGGGAACCGACGAGGCCC
Source organism: uncultured Sutterellaceae bacterium (assembly GCA_902797695.1). Classification (GTDB taxonomy): domain Bacteria; phylum Pseudomonadota; class Gammaproteobacteria; order Burkholderiales; family Burkholderiaceae_F; genus Mesosutterella. The sequence goes on along the minus strand of CADBTW010000068.1, from coordinate 4,022 downwards.
TTCCCGAGGGTGAGCGCGGTGGCGACATGGGCTTTCAGTTCCGGCAGGTTTTTTTCGGAGATGTCGAGCTCCGCGATCGGCAGCTCGATGCTGTGCTCGGCATACCGGGCGAGCTTTGGGAACTTGTCCACGCTGACGATTTTTCCATCGACGCGAAGCGTGGGGTAATGCCTCTTCTTCGCCCAGGCGGCGAGTTCCTTGTAGATACCCTTCCGCTGCACGACCAGCGGGGCGAGGAGCATGACCCGCCTGCCGTTTCCCGTCTTCCGGATGGATTCCACGATGGAGGCCGGGGTCTGGGGACGGACTTCGACCCCGCAGTCCGGACATGTCTGGATGCCGAGTTTTACGAAGAGGAGCCGCAGGAAGTGGTAGAGCTCGGTCATCGTGGCGACGGTGGATTTCCTTCCTCCCCTGGAGGTCCGTTGCTCGATCGCGACGGTTGGCGGGATGCCGAGCACCGCGTCCACGTCTGCTCTCCCCGTCGGCTGCACGATGGACCTCGCGTAGGCGTTCAGGGACTCAAGGTAGCGGCGCTGTCCTTCGTTGAACACGATGTCGAAGGCAAGCGTGGACTTCCCTGATCCTGAAAGTCCGGTGACCACAGTGAATCGGTTCCTGGGAATGTCAACCGAGAGGTCCTTCAGGTTGTGTTCCCTCGCGTTAACGACCGAGATTTCTCCCTTCTTCGCGGACCTTGCCCGGGAGGGAAGAGCCGCGAGGCTCGTTGTGCCTGATGCCGTGAAGTCTTCCGCGAACGGGGCGCCCCTTTCTATCGCGGCCCGGTATGAGAGAAGCGCCTGGCCCGTGTAGGAGGAGGTGCAGGCGGCAATGTCGTCAGCCGTTCCGCAGGCGACTACTTGTCCACCCGCTTCCCCGCCTTCAGGGCCGAGGTCGATGATCCAGTCGGAATTCGCGATGACGTCGAGGTTGTGTTCGATCACAAGCACCGAGTGCCCCGCAGAGACGAGCTTGCGCATGGCAAGGAGCAGCTTTTCCACATCCGAGAAATGGAGTCCGGTGGTCGGCTCGTCGAATACGAGGAGCCTGCCGCGCGGGGATTCCGCCGCAGGCCTTCCGGATTCGGAAAGCGCCTTTGCAAGGAACCCGGCGAGTTTCAGGCGCTGCGCCTCTCCCCCGGAGAGCGTCGGGACCGGCTGACCGAGCTTCACGTACTCGAGGCCGACGTCGACCAGGGGCTGGAGGAGAGAAACCACCTCGAGGTCGTGCTGGAAAAAGCGGCAGGCTTCCGTCACCGTCATGTCGAGAACGTCCGATATGGAGGCCTCGGTCCCGTTCCGGACGAGCTTCGCTTCAAGCACTTCGGAGCGATAGCGCTTGCCCCCGCAGTCCGGGCACCTGAGGTAGACGTCGGAGAGAAACTGCATCTCCACATGCTCGAAGCCTGACCCCATGCAGGTCGGGCAGCGGCCGTCTCCGGAATTGAAGCTGAATACGCCCGGGCCCCATCCCTGCATCTTCGCGGTGTCGGTCGCGGCAAAGAGCCGCCTGATCGGGTCGAAGGCGCCGACGTAGCTCACGGGGTTCGAGCGCGAGGTCTTCCCGATCGGCGATTGGTCGACGAAATCGATGCCTTCGATCTGTTCGACTCCCTCCAGCCGTTCATGGGGGCCGGGCGCCTCGGTCGGAATGCCGAGCGCTTTCCGGACGGCGGGAACGAGGATTTCCTCGACAAGGGTCGACTTTCCGGAGCCGGAGACCCCGGTGAGGCAGGCAATGCAGTGAAGCGGAATGGAAACGTCGATCCCGCGGAGATTGTTCGCCTTAGCACCGAAAACCCTGAGTGCAGGGGATTTCTTCGTGACGGCGTTTCCGGTCCTGAGCTCGATCCGGCGCTTTCCCGAAAGGTATTCGGCGGTGAGGGTCTTTGCCCGGAAAAGCTGCTTTGGGGTTCCGGAGAAGACGATTTCGCCCCCTCGTTCCCCGGCTCCCGGGCCCATGTCGACGATTCGGTCCGCCTTCAGCATCACCTGGGGGTCGTGCTCCACGACGACGAGAGTATTCCCGGCCTTTGCGAGACGCCGCATGATGGCGTTGATCCGGTCCATGTCCCGGGGATGGAGCCCGATCGAGGGCTCGTCGAGGACAAACAGCGTGTTGACGAGCGACGTGCCGAGAGCGGTCGTGAGGTTGAGTCTCTGGATTTCGCCCCCGGAGAGCGTTCGGCTCTGCCGGTCGAGTGACAGGTAGGAAACGCCGACGGCGCACAGGTACAGAACCCGGGAGCGGATTTCCTTCAGGATCGATCCGGCTTCGGGGGGCAGGCCAGGGTTCGAGGCGAGGCTGTCGAAGAAGCGCTTCAGCCTGGCAAGGGGGAGCCGCATCAGGTCGTGGACCGTGAGCCCTGGGAGCTTTTCAAGTATTGCGTCCGGGATCGTCATGCCCTTGGGACGGAACCGGGCAATCCTCGCTTCGCCAGGGAGCGGCGAAAGCGCCGCCTCGGCGTCCGCGAGGCTTCCGACCCGCCAGTAGAGCGACTCGGGCTTCAGCCTCGCCCCTTCGCAGTCGGGGCAGAGCGTGTAGCTGCGGTAGCGCGAGAGGAGCACGCGGATATGCATCTTGTAGGACTTTGTCTCGAGCCACTCGAAGAAGTGCCGCACGCCGTACCACTGGTGCTCCCAGTCCCCCGTCCAGTCGGGGTCGCCTTCCAGGATCCACCAGCGGTCGGCTGAAGTGAGGTCTTCGAAGGGGACATCGAGCGGAATTCCGGCCTTCTTCGCGTACCGGAAAAGGTCCTTCTCGCATTCGGAAAACGCAGGCGTGCTCCAGGGCTTGACGGCGTGCTCCTTCAGGGAAAGCCTCGGATTCGGAATGACGAGGTTGAAGTCGACGCCGATCACGCGCCCGAAGCCGTGGCAGGTTTCGCAGGCTCCGATCGGGGAGTTGAAGCTGAACGAGGAAGGCAGCGGATGCTGGAACGTGAGGCCGCAGTCGGCGCAGGCGAGCCCGCGCGTGAACTTCCAGTCGCCAAGGGACTTGCCCTCGTCATCCACCGGATGGACCGTCATGGAGCCGTGCCCGAGCTCCAGGGCCTGTTCCACGGCCCCGACGGCACGGGCCTCTTCGGCGCGCCCTGCACGGAAGCGGTCCGCCGTCACTTCGAGCTCCCATCCGGACCGGGTGGAGTCCTGGCGGAAAATCCTCGTGAAGCCCTGCGCGGAGAGGGCATCGAGCGCCTTCTTCAGGCCGAATTTCCTTGGCACCTGAACCGTGAAGGTAAGCACGAGCCGGGGGTCCGAAGAGGCTTCGGAGTTCTCGCATATCTTTTCCCAGATGCTCTGCGGCGAGTCCTCCTCTATTTTCTTGCCGCACCGGGGGCAGTAGAGCGACGCGCACTTGGCGAAAAGCAGCTTGATGTGGTCGTTCAGCTCGGTCATCGTCCCGACCGTCGAGCGCGAGGTCCTTACCGGGTTGGTCTGGTCGATTGCGATCGCGGGGGGCACTCCGTCGATCCGGTCGACGTGCGGGCGGTCCATTCGGTCGAGGAACTGCCGGGCATACGGGCTCAGCGTCTCAACGTACCGTCTCTGCCCCTCGGCATACAGCGTGTCAAAGACGAGGGAGCTTTTCCCAGAGCCTGATACTCCGGTGACAACCGTGATTTTTCCAAGGTCGAAGTCGATCGAAAGGTTCTTGAGGTTGTTCTGGCGGGCGCCCCGGATGGAGATTTTCGCGGCAGGGCGGGGAGCGGGGCCCTGGGCGGCAGTTTTCTGGTTCATGGCGGAAGGGGCGCGGAGGCCGGAGGCGGCCTTCGGGCACTGGATGGAACGGGTTCTTGTCAGGGGAAAGCATAGCGAAAGGAGCAAATCCGGCAAGGCCGGAAGGCTTTCCGTTCGCTTGTAGCCTATAGGCGGGATCAAGGGACAGATGTTGTTCCCTTGCTTTTATTTTTTCTGAAAGATATAATAGTCATCTGTCTTGGGGGTATAGCTCAGCTGGGAGAGCGCTTGCATGGCATGCAAGAGGTCAACGGTTCGATCCCGTTTACCTCCACCAGATTT
>CADBTW010000067.1 GCA_902797695.1 uncultured Sutterellaceae bacterium | reverse complement strand
GTTCCCGGAAGCAGCTACAACGCAAAAGAGTATTTTGATCAGGGTAAACCCGTAAGTTTCTTAGTCCCTAAAATTGGGAAACTTTTAGTAGAGGTTCTACGCGATCTTCCTTGCAATTCGTCATGTTAAAGGTCAGCCCACAAAATTTCTTACGCCCTCCTTTTCTCGCCTTCAGCCACTTCCCAGCCATCTCCTCAACGGTGGCCGAAGGAGTGGTCGCACGCTTTTTTCGTGTTCTCTTAATTGGTTTCCCAGCCTGCTGGGCGATCTTCATTTTGGTCGCCTTTTCCCTTGCTTCGGCAAGAGTCATCCATCTTGCGTTACCTAGGGAAAACGAGCGTCTTTTGTCTTCAATCGTGCAGCGGAAGACGTAATACTTCCCGGAGTTAGTTACGCGAAGATAGAGTCCTGGAACGCCACCTATGGCAAATAGACCGAGCTGATGAAGTTTTTCAATTTCCCTGATAGTCTTTACCCTAGTGTTTTGCATGAATCAGGACTCCTTTTTTCCTCGGTTTTGCAGGTCCATTTATGTCACCAGTTATGTCACCAGCACGACAATCCCTTGTTATCCATTTACAAAGTTGGACTATCACTTGAATAAGCGATAATTCATTGATAAACAAAGGAATATTCGGTGATTTTTCCTTTGACGGAATTGTACTGAAAAGTAGGCAAAATGGAAAAGAAGACGATTTCAATCCGCGAAGTGAACCCGGCAGAAAAACCGGACGAAAGGGTGTTCGCAGGGCTTGATCCGCTCCCCGCGAGCCGCCGGATTTATGTCGAGGGAAGCCGCCCGGACATCCGGGTGCCGATGCGGGAAATCAGGCTCGAGGATTCGAGCCTTCCAGGCGGGAAAACGGAAAAGAACCCGCCGATCTTCGTCTACGACACGTCGGGCGACTTCGGTGACCCGGAGAAGAAGGTCGACATTTCTGAAGGCCTTCCTCCCCTTCGCGAGCAGTGGATCAGCGAACGGTGTGACACGGAAACGCTCGCGGCCCTTTCCTCCCGCTACGGCGCCGAGCGCGAGGCTGACACGTCGACGCTCTCCTTCCGCTTCAGGCGCCGCCGCCCCGTCCTCGCCGCCCTTCCCGGCCGCCGAGTGACGCAGCTTCACTACGCTCGGGCAGGAATCGTGACCCCTGAAATGGAGTTCGCCGCGATCCGCGAGAACCAGAACCGCGAGGCCTACGTGAAGAGCCTCGACGCGGTCCCCGAGCGGAACCGCCGCTTCATGCTTTCGCAGCACGCGGGCGCCCCCTGCGAAATGTCGTTCCCCGAGTACGTCACAGGGGAATTCGTCCGGAAGGAGATTGCCGAAGGCCGCGCCGTGCTTCCCGCGAACGTGAACCACCCGGAGTCTGAGCCGATGGTGATCGGCCGGAACTTCCTTACGAAGATCAACGCGAACATCGGGAACTCCGCGGTCTCGTCCGGCATCGCGGAAGAAGTCCAGAAGCTCCTCTGGTCCGTGAAGTGGGGCGCGGACACCGTGATGGACCTCTCAACCGGGAAGAACATACACGAGACGCGCGAATGGATCATCAGGAACAGCCCCGTCCCGATCGGGACGGTCCCGCTCTACCAGGCGCTTGAAAAGGTGAAGGGGGACGCTTCCAAGCTCTCCTGGGAAGCCTACCGCGACACCCTGATCGAGCAGGCCGAGCAGGGCGTCGACTACTTCACGATCCACGCCGGGGTCCGGCTCGCGACCATCCCCCTCACGGCAAATCGCCTCACCGGGATCGTCTCCCGGGGCGGCTCCATCATGGCGGGCTGGTGCATCACCCACGGCGAGGAAAGCTTCATCTACACGCATTTCGACGACATCTGCGACATCCTCGCTAAGTACGACGTCGCGGTGAGCCTCGGGGACGGCCTGAGGCCCGGCTGCATCTACGACGCCTGCGACGAAGCGCAGATGGCGGAGCTCAGGACGCTCGGCGAACTCGCCCGGGTCGCTCGTGCCCACGATGTCCAGGCCTTCATCGAGGGCCCCGGCCACATCCCGCTGCAGCGCGTGATGGAGAACGCGGACGAGGAGTTCGAGGCCTGCGACGGCGCGCCCTTCTACACGCTCGGGCCGCTCGTCACCGACTGCGCCCCGGGCTACGACCACATCACGAGCGCGATCGGGGCTTCCGCGATCGGCTGGCGGGGAACCGCGATGCTCTGCTACGTGACCCCGAAGGAGCACCTCGGGCTCCCGAACCGCGACGACGTCAAGGCCGGGATCATCACCTACAAGATCGCGGCGCACGCGGCCGACCTCGCAAAGGGCCTTCCCGGCGCCCAGATCCGCGACAACGCCATGGCGAAGGCGCGGTTCGAGTTCCGGTGGGAGGACCAGTTCAACATCGGGTTCGATCCCGAGACCGCCCATGCGATGCATGACGAGACGCTTCCGAAGGAAAGCATGAAGAAGGCCCACTTCTGCTCGATGTGCGGCCCGAAGTTCTGCGCCATGCGGATCACCGAGGACGTCCGCGAGTGGGTGAGGAAGAACGGAAAGGGAAACTGATCAAAAGAGCCGGAGAAAACAGCGCTCTTCTCCGGCTCATGCTTAGGTGTTTACCCTTAGTAAACAGGTTTTCCTAGGCAATTCCAACTACCCGAGTTTTGACAAACGGAAGGCGCGGGTATACGTTTAATCCAGTATTTTTGCTTTGAACGTGATTTTCACCAAATGACCAACCAGCTGTTCATCGTTGACAGCATGTGCATGTGCATGCGACTGACGCGGCTCCAAAGAGCTGATGCGTCTCGCTTTGCATGGTCATAAGAAACGAACCCAAAGCAGAGACAAGATTCAGAAAAGGGCCGCAATCCACATAGATTGCGGCCCTTTTTTCATACCTGCGAAACACAAAAAAGAGGAAACAAAAATGGCAAATCGTCTCACCATCAAGGGCCAGGTCACCATTCCGAAGGAAATCCGCGAGTTCCTCGGACTCTCGAGCGGAAACCAGGTCGAGTTCCAGATCGGCGCCGACGGCACGGTCTCCGTCCGCAAGGCCGCGGTCCAGACGAAAAGCGACTTCGTCACGTCGGAGCGCCCTCGCCGCGCCGCGGGCCGCGGGGTCGACGTCCTCGGGCTTCTCTCCGGCGTCTGCATCTGAGAAAGCGCGGCAACTGGTAAAAGGATCAGAAGAAATGGACGCTTTCCTCGTTTCGCTTCCCGCCGCCTTCGGAGCAGCAGGCTCCCGAATGCAGGCAATGCGAATGTGCGCGCTCTCCGCGCGCGAATGACGGACTGAGCATCAATTTCTGCTGGTACCTTGCGGGCGGCCCTCGATGTTTCCGCCCGAACCGGAACAGCTCTGCTTCGGACACCAATGAGCCGAAGTTTCCCTAACCAACGAACAGGAATCCGGAGGAAGACGGGGGCCTGCCCTCACAAGGGTCACGATCCCCTGCTTCCCCTCCGCAAGTCCTGCTTCTAGCGAAAGCTGAAAGGAAAATGTCTCCCAAGAAAATCGCGGCCGCAGCCGCCCTCCTCGCCTTCTCCACTGGCGCGCTTGCAGCCGGCATCCCCGCGCAGAAATTCGACAAGGCGCTCCACGACCAGCTCCCGACGCAGGTCCAGAAGAGCGGCGTGCTCCGGAACGCCGTGCTGAGCGGAGCCTTCCCTCCCTACACGATCATCACGCCGGACAAGCGCGTCGAAGGCGCCCAGGCCGACTTCGCGAAGGCGCTCTCCGAAATCCTCGGCGTAAAAATCGAGCACGTCTTCACGGCTTCCTTCCCCGCGGTCCTCATGGGACTCCAGGCGAACCGGTTCGATCTCTCGATCGGCCCGACCGGTGACTTCCCGCAGCGCGAGGCGAAGAACGACTTCGTCGACTACGTCCAGGAGTACGTCGTGTTCGCGGTGCGGAAGGGGAATCCCCTGAAGATCAACGGACTTGAGGACATCTGCGGAAAGCGGATCGCCGTGATGGCAGGAGGTTCCGCCGAGCGCGTGATCCGGCAGGCGTCGGACGCCTGCGTGAAGGAAAAAACATGATGACGGCTTAGTTAGGCGGGGACTCGAAGATTGATTGCCGTCACCCCGTGAGATGAAAGAAAATTGCTAGTGGG
>CADBTW010000066.1 GCA_902797695.1 uncultured Sutterellaceae bacterium | reverse complement strand
GATTTCCGACAAGGCGGACGAGAGCGTCAAGGTTTCCTACGCCGAGTTCGAGGGAAAGGCGGCGGAGCACTGCGCGGGAATCGTGGCGAGGTTCCTCTCCTCATTCTGATCCGAAGCCTCGGGCGGGAGGGAAGCGGCCTTTTGAACTCCCGCCCGCCCGTCCCCTGATGTCAGGAGAGGCCCGGGTCACGCCTCGATATAGCCCTCCTGGTCATACGCGCGCCTCTTCTCGTGGATCAGCCGTATCAGCCGCGCGAGGGCGGGGTCGTCGCTCTCAAGATCCCTGAAGCGGGCGTACTGCGAGTCGTAGCGCTCGCGCGAACCGCGCGCGAGCCGCTCCCCGATGTCCTCCGGAATGAGGAACGACGCGCGGGCTCCAAGATGCTTCCTGAACTCCGTGAGGAAGATGCTGATCCCGGCGAGGTCGAAGTCCCCGAAGTGGACGTACCGGTTCGGGATCCCCATGAGCCACTCCCGGAGATCCGTCGACTGCGGGAAGCGGGAGACGAAGAGGAGCGGGACCCGGGGAAGGGCGGAGCTGAAAAGCCGCCGTTCGCGCCGGATGAGCCTGAAGTTCTCCATGTTCTCGATCCCCACGACGCACGCTTCCTCCGGAATCGAGAATTCCCTCCAGTCCGTGACGAAGGCGAAGGATCCTTCGGGCGGCGACAGCGTGACGTCGCGTCCGAGCAGCCGGCAGGGAATCGGCTCGAACGAATTCACCGCGAACCCGGGGCAGGAACGGGCGACGCCGAGCGCCTTCGAGTTTCCGGTCGCCGCGGCCTGCTTCGTGCGGGAATCTGACGGCGCCGCGCTCCTTTCGGCCGTGTTCGCGAGAAGGATCCGGAGCACGTCGCTCCGGCTTTCGAGGTAGCTCCGGAGCGACTCCTTCCTCACGGCGCTCACGGTCCTCCGCGAGCCGTTCGCCCGGGTGTCGAGGAGCCCTTCCTCGAGGAGCTCCCCGAGGAGCTTCTTCGGAAGCGCGCTCCACGGCACCCGCTCTCCCGAGCAGAGCCGGGCGAGGATCCTCGCTTCCCTTTCCGTCGCCATCAGAGCTTCCTCACGAGTTCGTGGACGTGGGTCAGCGCCTTCGCGTCCTTCCGCAGGATGTAGTTGTACTTGTAGAGGTCGGCGTTGAACCCCATCGGGGAACCGTTGATGAGGCAGATGTTCCGGTCGTTCGCGAACTGCAGCAGCCCCTTCACGTTCGAGGGGTGGAGCTTCCCGATCTCGTCCATCATGCAGTGGAGCACGAAGTCGGAGTCCTTCTTCCGCGAGGCGCGCTCCTTGAAGACCGAGATCAGCATGATGTTCACCATCGCCTTCACGAGGATGTCGGTGCCGTCGGAGCCGACGTTCGTGATCCGCTCGACCCAGCCGGTGTCGTTATTGTTCTCGCGCACCCGGAACTGGAGCCTGAACGTGTCGCCGAGCGTGAGCTTCGTTCGGGCGGGATCGTCCCGGAGGAGCCTGAGGAGCTGCTTCAGGTACTCGACCGCGCGGAGGTTCGCGCGGTCCGAGTCGCCGCCTGAGAAGAGGTCGGGTTCGCCGAGCGACGCCCGGTTCTCCTCCGTGAAGTCGTGGATCGAGAGGAGGAGCCGCATCATCCGGTCGGAAGACTCCGCGATCCGCATCTCGATCCCGCGGATCACGCCGGAGAACCCGCCCCGCCGCTCGAAGTCGTCGTTGATGTCCTTCACGACCCGGCTCACCTCCGCCATGTGGCTCATGAGGTTCCCGGCCTCGCGCGAGACGCTCGCGAGGAGGTTCGCGTAGTGCTCGCTCATCCGCTTTCGCTGGAGCTCGAGCTTCCCCTCGGCGAGGAACTCGCTGAGGTTCACGGCGTAGGGCTCGTAGTCGGCTTCTGACACGATCGGCGGGAAGTGGAGCGTGTTCGCGGGGAAGTGGCTTCTGAACGAGTCGACGTCCCGGACGAGCTGGTCCCGGGCGGCGGCAGTCCGGTTGATTTTCGTCCTGAGCTCCGCGACGAGCTCGCGGCAGGAGAGGGCGGTTTCGGCCTTCCCGGTGTCCTCGAGCAGCGCTTCGGGAAGGATTCCCTCGTCCTTCCTCATGCGCTCATAGTCCCGGAGGCCGGTTTCGAGGAGGTCCTTCCGCTTCGACGCTGCGTCGATTTCTTTCCGGAGCGCCTCCTCCTCCTCGCGGCGCTTCCGCTGCCGGTCGCGGAACCGGTTTTCGGCCTGGGATGAGGAGGCGGTGAGGGCCTGCTTCCTCGCCCGGAACTCGGCCTCGTGCGAGAAGAGCTCCTCCTCGTCCTTCCGGTACCCGACAATGGTGTCGTGCTGCCGCTCGATCAGGGCGATTTTCTCCTTGAGCGATTCGATCGCCTTCCGGCAGCCGTCGATCGCCCGGGTGTCCGCGCCGACCCCTTGAAGTTCAGCCCGTTCCGCGGCCTTCAGTTCCTCGACCCGCTGCCTGCCTTCTTCGGCCTTCTCCTTTCTCTTCGCGTCGAGCGAGGCCTTTTCTTCAGAGAAGGACGCTTCAAGCGTCTTCCTCGATTTTTCGAATTCGCTCCGGATCGCCTTCAGAATCTTCTGGTGGCGGGCCTTTTCCTTCTCGCGCGCCTCTTTTTCGCCTTCAAGCGCGATGAGCGCGGCGTCGTGCTTCGCGGTTCGTTCGGCCCGCACCGCTTCGACCATCTTCGCCTCGCGCTCCTTCTCCGCGCGAAGCCTTGTCTCCGCGTCCTTCCTTTTCGAGGGGATGAGCTGGAGCCTGAGCTCGGTCTCGGACTCCTTCGCCGAGATTTCCGAGATTCTCCGCCTGTAGCCCGACTGGATCCGCTCAAGCGCCCTTTCGCCTTCTTCCTGGACCCGGGCGAGCTCTTTCGAGAGGCTGGAGGCCTTCTCCCGCGCCTCGTCCCGCTCCCGCCGCAGGTCGTCAGGCGTCCTGTGGTGCCTCGGGATCGCTCGGAGGTCGAGCTTCACGCCGTAGAGCGATCCCTCGCCTTCTACCGTGGCCTCGGGGTCGAGGCCTGAGGCGTAGAGGACGCTTTCCTCGTCGACGACCTTCCCGATCGTCTCTTCCCAGCCGGGGCGGTTTTCCGAGAGCCACTCGTAAAGCGACCCTTTCCAGCGGCCGAGCATCGCTTCTGCCCGTGCTTCGGCGTCCTTCGCGGCTTTGACATTCTTCTCGCACTCGCGGAGCTTCTGGCCGAGGCTCTCCTTCTCCTCCCTCAGCTTCGACTCGCCTTCGCGCTGGAGGGCTGCCTTTTGGATCCTGAGTTCCCTGAGGGCGGATTCGAGCTTCTGCTCCTCTTCCCCGATCCTCAGGCGCTCGGCTTCAAGCGAAGAGATTTCCTTTTCGAGCGGCCGGAGGTACCGGACTTCGGCGAGAAGCTTGTCAGCCCGGGCGGCGTCGGTGCGAAGCGACTCGAGCCGCGCGTCGGACGCTTCGAGCCAGGCCTCGTGCGACGCGTCCGCGTCCGAGCGCTCCCTTTCAGACCGCTTCCGGGCGACGTCAAGCGCGGCCGACATCCGTTCCCGCCGCCTGACGAGCTCTTCGCCGAGCGTGAGCCCGAACCGCCGCACCTCGTCCTCGACCGCCCGCGTGAGCGCCCGGTACTTTTCGGCGACCCCCTGGTACTGCGACTCAAGCGCGCGGAGCGTCTCCTCCTTCTCCCGGAGCGCGTTCTCGGTTTCGGGCCGTTCGAGTTCGAGCGCGAGCATTTCCCCGATCCCTAGCTTCTCGTACCGCTTCCGCTTTTCCCGGATGTCCTTAAGCCTCAGGTCGCAGGAGGAGATTTCCCGCACGAGCCTGTCGTGCTCCTTCCGATACTCGTCCGCTTCGAGCGAGCGGCGATCTTCGGCTGCCTTCAGCTTTTCCCGGCTGACCGTGATCGCGTTCGTGACGAGGGGGAGTTCGGCCGCGCTTTCGGCTGAAGCCGTGTTCAGCTGGTGCCACGTGCTCCGGGCCTCGCGCCGGAACGCCCGCAGGCGGCTGAGGCCGTCCGTCACCCGGTTCGCCTTTTCCCGCACGAGGACCGTCCCGTTCTTCTCCTTCCGGTACCAGCAGTCGATTTCGGCAAACTCCGCTTCGAACCCCTGGAGGAGGCTCCGGAAGGAGGAGAGCTCTATCGAGATCTCGGTGTCCGACATCGACTGGATCACGGTCTGCTTCACGAAGTTCGCGTCGAGCTTGCTGTTCAGGAACACGTTCTGGATCGAGCGCGGGATGTTCTGGTAGCTCTGGCTCCGGACGATCGCGTAGCGGTCGAACCGGTGGCCGTCGCCCCGGGTGTTCCCGAAGATGATGTCCCGGTACTGCTCGTAGGTGCCGACAAGGGGGCTCGTGGCGGCGCCGGACTCTTGGATCCTCTCCCGGATCCGGGGCCAGTCGCTCTCCGCCCGCGTGCCGTCCCCGAAGAACCAGGCGCGGTCGAAGCCTGAGTCGACGAACCGGTAGACGACCCGGCCCTGGCTTCGCATCGTGATCACGGTGTAGGGGCCGGTCTCCCCAGTCACCTCGTAGACGATGTAGGAGTTGCTGGAAGGGTAGTAGAAGAGCTCGAAGGGCTTCTGCCCCGGCTGGATCCCGAGGTGAAGCTTGTCGGCGTTGTAGAAGAAGAGGAGCGCCCGGAGCACGGTGCTTTTCCCGACCCCCTGCGTTCCTTCGAGGTGGACGTTCCCGTCAAGCCTGATCTCGGCGTACGGGATGTTCGCGCTGTTGATGAAGACGATTCGGTTGAGAAGTCGCATGGCGTTTTCAGTCCAGGCTGGGAAGTGGGTCAGGCCGCGGGGGCGTCTTCTCCCGAAGGCGCTTCGCTGTAGATCCGGATGAGGTCGACGAGCGAAAGCGCGTAGTTGAAGGCCGAGGTCACCTTGAAGGTTCCGTCCTCCTCGTTCACGGTTTCCGCGAACCCTGACGCGGTGAGCCGCCGCACGAGCTCCTCCACGATCTCCTGGTTCGAGTTCTTCGCGCGGAAGAGCTTCTTCGCCCGTTCCCGGAGGTCGATGTCGAGGTTGATCCGCTCGAGCACCTGGGACGCCCGGAACTGGTAGCCCGGTCCGAAGTTGTTGTCGAACGCCTTCACGAAGTCGAGTATGTCGATCCAGAGCGCAAACGCCTCGAGCTTCTGCTCAAGCGTGAGCCGGCTCTCCTTCCGCGAGAAGCAGTAGTAGCCGTCGCCCGCTTCGAGCGTGAGCCCGAGCTCCGAAAAGTATCCCGCATAGTCCTCGAAGTTCTCGTCCACGTCCTCGTAGAGGCGCCGCAGCGCCGGGTCGGAAGTGTCCGCGGCGAGGAACGCCCCGCGGTTCAGCCGCTCGTAGATTTTCTGGGTGTTAGCTCGCATAGATAAGCTCGTACTCGTAGTTTCCGATCGTCGCGCGCCTTTCGCTGAAGCGGAGGCTGTCAGCGTAGAGCGCCGCCATCTGGCAGAAGAGGACGACGTGGTCCTCGATGGTCCTTTCGCGCCGGTAGTCGTAGTTCCGGATGAAGGTGAAGAGGTCGGAGCCCTGGGCGCGGAACCCGTTCCAGAGCGAAGCCGTGTCCACAGCGTCCGTTTCCTCGGTCGTCACGGTGAGGAACTCGGGGTCGATTTCCGGCGCTTCCCCGCGGGCCGAGCGCCTGAGCCCCGAGCGGGCGGCGACCCGGCGGACGATCGCCTGGGCAGCCTCGTCTGACGAGAGTCGCCCGAGCGAAAGCAGGATCCGGTTCCAGGGCCTCGGCTCGAAAAGGACCGGGTTCCGCTGCCGCAGCAGCTCTCCAACGTTCGTGTCCTCGCGCCACGTGAGCTGGTCCTTCAGGTACTTCAGCCGCTGGAGCTTCTTCAGTAGCTCGCTCTGGCGCTCCGTCTGGTTGATGTAGCTGATGATCTGGCGCTCGATCTCGAGGAGGTTGTGGTCCGCCTCGGTGAAGTCCCCTCGGACGTCCATGCTGATCCGCTGCATCGAGGGGTCGTCCGCGAGCGTGAAGAAGAGCCTGTCGCCGAGAAGGGCCTCGGTCTCGCGGATGAGCGACTTGATCGCCTCGCGCTTCCGGTCGAGGTTCTGGAGCTTCTGCTTCTTTATCGTGAAGCTGGGCTCCTGCTTATAGGCCGTGTCGACGTTCCGCTTCAGGTCGACCACGTTCTTAAGCGTCCGGAGCCCGATCCGCCGGAGGATCTTCTTCACGTTCGACTGGTACTTCAGGCGCCGCCCGGCGTTCGTCTCGGCGAGGAAGTAGCCGATGTTCTCCCGGAGCGCCCCGATCGCCTCCTTCACGGAGGCGACGCTGATCTCCTCGTTCACGTCGAGCACTTCCTCGAAGAACTGCACGTAGACGTCCTCGAGCTCGAGGAAGTCGCCGTTCTCGTGGATCACGCCGTGCTCGATCAGGAACCGGATCCGCTCGCGCTTGAAGTCGGTGAAGACTAGCGCGTAGTTCTCGCGATAGCTGAGCGACTTCCGGCGCTCGAACATGTCCTCGAGCAGCTTCTTCTCCCGGTCGAGCGCCCGGATGAGTTCGTCGATCGAGCGGAACTGGCTGAGTGAATCCATTTGCGCGAAGTGGTTGTGTGAAGGCCTCCGGAAAGCCTGCCCTTCACTTTCGGAGGCCGAATGGAGGGCCGAAGGGAAGCGCGGCTTTCCGGAAAGCGCGGAATAAGCTTCTGAAACTATAAGCCCCTCGGCGTGTGAGGCGCGGGTTTTACTACCTGTAATCCGCCTTGTACATGTAGTCCGACACGAACTTTCCGAGGTCTTCGGGAAGTCCGGTCCGCGCGCAGCGGCCGCTTTCCATCGCATCGCGGATAACGGCAACCGCAATCTCGCGGCTGATCTCCCGCATCGCGGAGGAGGGCGGGAAAAGGGAGCCGAGCGCAAGGTCCCTGTCCGGGACGTGCTCCGAGACGATGCGGGCTGCGAGGATGAAGACTTTCGGCGGAATCCCCGTGGCGCCGGAAAGCAGCGCCCCGAGCCCGATCCCGGGAGAGATGAAGTAGTTGTTCGCCTGGCGGGGGATAAAGAACTTTCCCCTGTACTCCACCGGGGGAAAAGGGGACCCCGAGCAGAAGAGCGCCCTTCCGTCCGTCCATTCGTAGGCTTCGGCCGCCTTGCATTCGGAGTGCCGGGTCGGGTTTGAAAGGGCGAAGATGACCGGCCGTTCGTTATAGTCCGCCATCCGGCGGACAATAGGCTCGGTGAACGCGCCGCCGCAGGTCGAGAGGCCAATGAGTGCGGTCGGGTGCACGAGGCCGACGATTTCCTCAAGCGTAAGCTCCGGGTCAAGGTTTTTCGCGAAGGGCTTCAGGTGTTCCGGGACGTCGTCGCGTGTTGTGGAAACAGGCCCCTTCTCGTCGAAGAGGAAGATCCGGCTCAGGGCCTCTTCCTCCGTGAGGCCTTCCTCCGCCATCGCTTCGACAAGAAGCCTTGCGGACCCGGTCGAGGCCTTGCCGGCCCCGAGGAAGAGGATCCGTTCGTCCCGGAGCCTCGTCCCCTTCACCCGGGCTGCGCTGTAGAACCCCGCCAGCACGACCCCGGCCGTCCCCTGGATGTTGTCGCTGAAGCACGCGTACCGGTTCTGGTACCGGTCAAGGAGCCTGAAGGCGTCCTTGGTGCCGAAGTCCACGAACTGAAGCGCGCAGTGAGGCCACTTGTCCTTCACGGCCCGGAGGAATTCGTCGATGAAGTCGTCGAACGCTTTCCCCCGGATCCTCTTATGCCGATGGCCGAGATAGCCCGGGTCGTTCAGGTAGTGCTCGCGGTCGGTTCCCGCGTCGAGCGTGATCGCGAGGCATTTTTCTGGCGGAACCCCCGCGCAGACCGTGTAGAAGAGGAGCTGGCCGTCCGCCATGCCGTGCCCGTTTATGCCGAGGTCGCCGAGCCCGAGGATCCGCTCGCCGTCGGTGACGACGATCATGTCGACATCTTCGCAGGGCGCGTTGTCCAGTATCGTCCTCAGTCGCCCCTTCTCTTCGAGGGAGAGGAACATCCCGTGCGGGAAACGGAAAAAGTGGCTGAATCCCTTGCAGAAGTCGCCGACCGTCGGCGTGAACGCGACCGGAAGGATCTCGTCCACGTTCTCCATCAGGAGCCGGAAGAACACGGTTTCGTTTGAAGTCCGCAGCGCGTCGAGGAAAAGACGCTTCACGATGGGTTTCGAGATCGAGCGGTAGACCTTCAGCATGGCGGCGACCTGCTCGGAGAGCGTGGTCGGGGCGGGGGGAAGGAGTCCTTCAAGCCCGAGGGCCCGCCTTTCGTTCCAGGAGTAGGCCGTGCCCTTGCTCGCGGCGCCGTTCCTCAGGAGAGCCATTCCTCTTTCGGACGAATGTTCCATGTTTTCCTCTTCCAATGCCGTTTGGATTGATGCCCGGAAGGCGGGGGCGTGACAGCGTTTCGCAGGCCCCTCCCTTAGCTCCGCATCTTGCTTGTGATGTTACAGGCTTGGAAAGGTTCCCGGAATGGGAATCCTCCAACCAGAATTTGTGAAAATGAGAAGTTTCGACGGTTGCCGCAGCCGTCCCTTGGAGAAGTGCCAGAAGTCAGGGGAAAACAGAAATTTTCTCTCAGGGTGAGCCGATCCGACGTTGAAGAGCCTGTTTCATGGCTTCGACAAAGAGCTTTGAAGCGTAGGGAAGCGTGTTCCAGTTCCTCCAGGCGAGCGCGATGTTGCGGCCTGGGTCTTCGGCGATTGGCCGCGTTTCGACATCTCCGAGGAACGGAGCGAGGAAGTGCTCGTAAAGCAGCGAAACCCCCATCCCGCGCCGTATGAGCTCGATCACGGTGTAGTCGTCGTAGATCTCGAAGTCCGCCTTCACGTGGAGCCCGGCCCGCGCGAAGGCGTCGAGCGAGAGAAGCGACCGGCCGTCGTCCAGCAGGATGAGGTGCTCGAGCGCGAGTTCCGCGAGAGTCACCGATTCCTTCCCCGCGAGCGGATGCCCCTTCGGGAGCACCGCGAGGAACCGGTCGCGATAGAGGGGGAGTGTTTCGAAACCGGTCACCATGTCGGTGTTGATGAAGCCGAGGTCGACGCTTTCCTCCTCGAGCCACTCCGGAATCGACGAATGGCTCCCCTGCTGCAGGATGAACCTCGCCCCCGGGTACCGAGCCCGGAACGACGCGATGACAGGCGGAAGGAAGTTCCGGCTGATGCTCGTGAAGGTGCCGATCCGGATCACGGTCTCCTGCAACCCCTTCATTTCCCTTTTCTTCCGCTCAAGCGCCACCTCGGCCGCTCGCATCCTCTGGATGAAGGGGAAGAGGCTTTCGCCGTCCCGGGTGAGCTCGATCCGGCCCTTCCGCCTCTTCACGAGCGTGAACCCGAGCTCGCGCTCCAGCGCCTGGACGCTCTGGCTCACGGCGCTCTGCGTGCAGCCGAGGGCGTCCGCCGCCTTCGTGAAGCTCCCGAGCCGCAGGGCTTCGCAGAAAATCCGGTACCTTGAGTTGTCCATGGCGGCCTTTATGAATAAGCAAATCTGATAAATGAATCTTAATAATTAATTTAATTTATTTTAAGGAGCCTCGCACCTACACTTTTCCTCTACCGGCAGCCCCGCAGGGGGAATCGGAAAGGGCGAGAGGGGCGCTCCCGCCTCACCTTGTTCACTGATCCTCCTGCAGCGCATCCAGCCGGAAAAGTCCTTTCTTTTCAGTTCTTGTCGAAAGTGAATTCCAATCTTTCAGGGCCGCTCCTCATCCTCGCGAGCGCCGTGTTCTTTTCCGTCACCGGCACCCTCCAGGCGCTTGCCCCCGACGGGGCGACTCCCTGGGCGGTCGCGGCGGTGAGGGTTCTCGCGTCCACCCTCGTCCTTTTCCTCTGGTGCGCGCTTTCAGGGAGGCTTCCGCGGATTTCACGGAATCTTCCCTGGCGAAGCATCCTGGTCTGCGCGGTCTGCACGAGCTTTTACCAGGTCTTCTTCTTCGCCGGCGCCCAGAAGCTCGGGGTCGCGGTCGGGACCGTGGTCTGCGTCGGGGCGACCCCCGTCATGGCGGCGATCGTCGGGATGATTTTCCGGAAGAGGTTCCCGAGGCCGATGTGGTACGCGGCGACTGCGGTCGCGGTGCTCGGGATCGCGCTCCTCAATGTGCAGAGCTTCGAGGCGGGGAACCTCGGCTGGATCGTGCTGCCGCTTCTCGGGGCGCTTGTCTACGGCGTCTATATGAACGCGAGCCCCGGGATCTCAAGCCGCATGAACCCGGAGGCCGGGATCATGCTTTCGCTCGCGCTGGTTTCCCTCTTTCTTTCCCCCGCGCTTTTCCTTTACCCGGTCGACTGGGCCTGGAACACTTCCCGGGGGCTCCTCGTCACGGCGGCGTTCGGGCTCGCGGGCGGCCTCGGCTTCGGGCTCTTTTTCCTCGGGATGAAGCACACGACGCCAGTCGTCTCGGCGACCCTCTCGCTCGCGGAGCCGATGGGGGCCGCCTGCTGGGGAATATTCCTCCTCGGGGAAGACAAGAGCCTTCCGACCGTTGCCGGGATCCTGATCATCCTTGCCGCGATTGGAATCCTGATCTGGGACGGCGCCCGGCAGGGGAAGGCCGCCGAAGAGAAGCCCGCGAAACGCCAGGCGGCGATTCGCCTCAGGCCTGAGGGCGCCGCCTAATCCGAAAGCAAGCGGCCGGGGAACCGGGCAAAGCCCGGTTCCCTGCCTGTGTGCAGTTCCAATTTGTTAATTATTCGCTTTAATAAAGCCTGATAACAAGTTGTTTTTAAAAACAAATAAAAAACAGAACGGCAGGCGCCTTCTTATTCCACGTGCGGGATGCGCAAACACCCGGAACGTTTTCCCCGTTGATGAAATCCTCAAGCACCGTGCGTCAAGGAAGAGGAATCCCGGCCGGTGTGGCCGGCCTTAATCAGGTTCTGGTGAAATTCCAGCACGATCAAAACGCCCAGAGGGACTGCAGGCCGGCAGGGGCGTTTCCCTAGCCGTCGGATCGGCTTTCTTCGAGGCTTGCGCCAGAGGGCGCGGTTCCGTCTTGTGAAAGTCAAAAATTTGACTATTATTAGTCCATGATTTGACTAAAAGGAGCGAGAGCTTTCTCGGAAAAAGTGAACAGCAGGGACCG
This sequence comes from uncultured Sutterellaceae bacterium, assembly GCA_902797695.1. Taxonomy (GTDB): domain Bacteria; phylum Pseudomonadota; class Gammaproteobacteria; order Burkholderiales; family Burkholderiaceae_F; genus Mesosutterella. Next base: position 12,042 of record CADBTW010000066.1, on the reverse strand, counting down.
GAGAAACGCTTTTTTATACTGCAAATTCAGGGACGAGCAGTATGCGCTCTACGTCGCGTTCGCGAAAAGCCACGGCATGCCGATGACCGCTTTCCTCGTCGCCAACGCCCTCTACTATTCCAAGAAGGGCATGACCCAGAAGCAGATTGCGGAAACGATCCATCACTCGAAGCAGGCTGTGAGCCAGGTCATGAAAAGCCTTCTGAAGGATGGGTACGCAAGCATGGAAGGGTCCCCAGAGGACGGCAGGGCCAAGGTCGCGAGGCTGACGGAAGCGGGGAGGGAATGGTGTGAGAAGCCGGTAAGGCACATCACGAAAGCGGAGGACACTGCGATGTCGCTTCTTTCCCCGGAGGAGCAGGCTCAGCTGGTCGCGTTGTCGAAAAGGTTTACCGAGAGCCTCGAAAGGCTGGTCTGGGAAATGGAGGACTGAGAATGGACTTTTACGAAGCGGTCAGCAGGAGAAGAACGGTGCGGCAGTTCCTCAGGAAGGAAGTCGATCCCGAGGCCATCCGGCGGATACTCGAAGCCGGGAATTCCGCCCCGACCTGGAACCACAACCGCAACTGGAGCTATGTCGTTCTCCGAACCGAGGAAGAGAAGGAATTCGCCTTCGGCTACGCGAAGAGGTTCGCGGAGAAATTCGACGCCGACAAGTACTTGAACGGATACAGGCCGTACCCGATCACCCTTGCCCAGAGGATGTATGGCCACGCCGTGCCGCTGCAGTACACGATGCTGAGGGACGCCCCGTACGTGATCATCCCGGTGTTCAAGGGCGCGAGCGTGAAGGTTGAGTTCCTGTCGAAGTTCAACCCGCTCGCCACCATCTGGTGCGTGATCGAGAACATTTTCCTCGCCACCGCGGCGGAGGGCCTCGGCTGCTCCATGAGGATTCCCATGGAGGACGAGCATGACGAAGTCAAGGCGAAGCTCAAGGTCCCGCCTACATACATGATTCCGGCTTTCATCGGCATAGGCTACGCGGATCCCCGGGAAGAGCTCCCGGAGCAGAACAGGGCAGACCTCGCGAAGCAGGTTCACTACGGGCGGTGGAAATGATCGTCAAAAAGCGGGAAGTGAAGACCATCCTGACGCGCTCGAACCTTCCGGTGAGCGATTATTCGGTGAATCCCTACGTGGGCTGCCCGCACGCCTGCAAGTACTGCTACGCGAGCTTCATGAAACGGTTCGCGAACCACCCCGAGCCCTGGGGGGAGTTCCTCGACGTCAAGTACTGGCCTGAGATAAGGAATCCGCGGAATTATTCCGGAAAGGAACTTTTCGTCGGGTCGGTCACCGATCCCTACAACCCCGAAGAGGAAAAATACGGCAGGACAAGGGCGCTCCTCGAGCAGCTGCGGGGGAGCGGCGTGAAGCTGAGCATCCAGACGAAATCCGACCTTGTCCTGCGGGACCTCGACTTGATCGCGTCGTTTCCGGACGCCCGGGTCGGGTTCTCCATCAATACGCTTGACGAGTCCTTCAGGGAGGACATGGACAGGGCCGTGAGCATAGAGAGGCGGCTCGATGCGATGAAGCGGGTGCATGACGCCGGCATCCGGACAACCTGCTTCATTTCGCCGATCTTCCCGGGCATAACCGACGTCCCGGCGATCATTGGCAGGGTGAGGGACCGGTGCAACCTGATATGGCTTGAAAACCTGAATTTGCGTGGCAGCTACAAGGCTGTCATCCTGGATTACATTCGGGATAGGCACCCGGAGCTGGTTTCGCTCTATGAGGAAATATACGAGCGGAAATGCCGGCGGTACTGGGAGCGCCTGGATCGGGAAATGAGGGAGTACGCGGAAACGAACGGCCTCGAGTATGTCCGGAACGACGACAGCATGAAGAAGCCGTTCGACGCTCCTCCTATGATCGTGAACTTCTTCTACCATGAGGAGATCAAGAGGTCGGCCAGGCGCGCGGAACCCGCGGTGCCCCGCGGAAAATGATCCCCGCCGGCCTCTTTCTTCTTTTCCTTCTCCCCAAAGCTTTTCCCTTGCCCGGCCGGGAGGGGCAGGGGTTCAGCCCGCGGGTTCCTTCTCACGGCGTCGTTAGGGCTCGCGGGCGGCCTCGGGCTTGCGCTCTTCTTCCTCGGGCAGAAGGGCACGACGACGGCTGTTTCGGAACTCTTTTATTTGCGGACCGTTCAGAAACTCGGGACTTTTTCACCGAGGAGAAAATCCTCAAGCCCCACATAACGGATTCCCCTTTCGTCAGTCCAGGGCACGACGTTTTCGCGGAGGACGACGATTTTCTGGAACGAATCCCGGATGCGGTTGAGGGACGCGGTTTCCTGTTCCTGCTTCGCCTCGTCCGGGATGCTGAAGGCGGACTGGATGTAGCAGCGGTCCATGCCGCGGTTCACGACGAAGTCCACCTCGAGCTGTATGTTCTCACGCCTGCCGCCTGCGCCGGGGACGCTTCGCTGGATCGGCACGACCCCGACGTCGACATTGAACCCGCGGCGAACGAGGTCGTTGTAGAGCACGTTCTCCATGATGTGGTTCGGTTCGGTCTGCCTGAAGTTGATCCTCGCGTTCCTTAGCCCGATGTCGGTGAAATAGTATTTCTGCTGGGAACTGAAGTACCTTGATCCTTTCACGTCATATCGCTTCGCGGAACTGAGTAGAAACGCCTCTTCCAGGTAATCGAGATACTGGGAAATCGTCGCGTGCGAGATCCGGATCCGCCGTTCGGTGTCGAAACGGCGCTCGAGCTTCGTCGGATTCGTGAGCGAACCGACGGCGGACGAGACGAAGTCGATGAGCAGCCCGAGCGTTTCAGCGCTGTTCCTCAGGTGGTTCCGTTCCAGGATGTCCCGGACGTACGTCTCCTCGAACAGCCGCTTCAGGTAAAGGCTCTTTTCCTCGGGCGTCGGAAGGGCGAGGACGTGCGGCATGCCGCCCCATACCATGTAGTCCCGGAGCGCGGTCGCCTTTTCGGGGCAGGCGCCCCGGTATTCGGCGAAGGAAAGCGGGAACACGCGGACCTCGTCACCGCGGTCGCGGAACTGGGTAAGGATGTCGCTTGAAAGCATCCGGGAATTGCTCCCCGTCACGTAGATGTCGAGGTTCGGGGCCCTCATCAGGCTGACGAGCGCGTCGACGAAGGTGATCCTCTGGTCCCCGGAAACGTACGGGTTTTTCTCTTCGCTCGAAAACTGGATTTCGTCGATGAAGACGTAATGGGGAAGCGCCGGATTCCGAATCTTCGATCGGACGAATTTCACAAGCTCGAACGGGTTGCGGTAGCGGATGTTCGCAAGGTCATCCAGGGCGAGTTCGATCACCTGATCCGGCGCGACGCCGTTCGCGAGAAGGAATTCCTTGAAAAGGTTGAAGAGCAGATAGGATTTTCCGCATCGCCTGATGCCGGTGATGATCTTGACTCTTCCGTTTCCTCTTTTCCGGAGAAGCTTGTCGAGGTAATCTGGTCGCGGGATTTGCATGCTAACTACTTTTTTCATGCGACTGCACAGAAATTGAATATAAATGGATTATAGAGTGCTCTGAAGGACAGGGAGCGCCAGAAAATGTCTTCAATATCCATGCGGATGCATGGGAAAAGAAGATAAGAAACGGCTTGAGGCAGGGAATGAAAGCGCAGGCGCCGGATCCCGAAAACAGGGAGGGATTTTTGAAATCCGTTGATTCCTAGAATGCTTCCGGGATGGAGAAAGCCCTGAGGATCATGGACCGGCAGAATGCCTGCGGGATGAGATACCGAGCTTGGCTCGATCGGCCTTTCCCATTTGCATCCAGTTTGTATGCAAACGCACGGAAAAAGCAGATAAGGAGACTTTGGCAGTGCTGCCGTCCCTCCGGCGTTTCCCCTGACCGGTACCGAAGCGGCAGGAGAACCGACTGAAAAAACGCCGGCCGAACGTGCTTGAACAGGCTTTATAACATATGTCCGACGAGGGAATTCCTTTAAATTCTTTTTGATTTCATACGTATATCTCGGAATTCAGGACTTCGGTATGACAAATGGGAAATCCCCCTTGCCTGCAGAAAGCCGCACGGAAACGGCATCGCACGTTTTTGCGAGAGGGGATTCCCTTGGCTTCGGGCAGCCGCGCGGAATCCGAACGGAATCTCTCTCGGTCTCCCCGCTCCCCGTGAATGCCAGGACAAAGGCGGCTGGGAGGGCGGGCCTCGAATTCGTTTCTTCCCTCCTTATCCCGGGTATTCCGGTCTCGCTGGGGAAAATCCATGGCCGACGCTACATTGAGCGCCTTTCTTGAAATCAACTAAACGGAACGGGGAATCCAGGCGGGCGCTTCCGCTTCGAGAATCGAGGCCGCGGTTTCTTCGAAAAGACCTGGAAGCGGGAGCTCCGCCGGACCCCGGGCACGGGTGAGCCACTCGAAGGTTTCGCGGAGGACGGGGGTGTGGACGGCCCACTCGGCCCCGTTCGACGCGGCGAGCCCGCGTTTCCGCCACTCCTCCGTCACGTCCGCGACGTACTCAGGCGTTGAGTGCACGATCCTGCATACGCACCCGGCAGGCGGCGCGGGAACCACGAACCAGCCCGGATCCGACGGGGAGGTTCTCGCGAGCCGCCCGAACGAGCGCGCCCAGGCGATGAGGAATGCGCAGACCCGCTCGCGGACCTGTAGGAGCGTGACGGTCCCGAGCCCGAGGCGGTCGGAGAGCGTGAAGAGCTCGCACTGAGCTGCGAAGAGCCTGAGGAGGGCTGGGTCGCGTGCGAGCTTCGAGCGGAACGCGTCCTGGGGAACCGAGGCGACGCGGCAGGGCGTGAGGGCCGAGTAGCTCCCGATCGCGGGGTGATGCGTGAAGATGTTGAGGTGCCCGCACGCGAACCGTCCCGCGGGGGAGAGCCCGATCGGCCTCGCGAGGCTCCCCGCCTGACGCGCGACGAGGCCTGAAAGGACGAGGACGAGGGTCTGGATCGGCCGGTTCGGGGGGACGACCCAGTCGCCTGCCGAGAGCTCCGCCACCGTTCCTTCCTCGAGGATCACCCGCGCGACTGCCTCATCCACCGGGTGCGGAATGTAGGGGAGGACAGAGGAAGAGGCCACCGGGCGCGGGTTCTCCTCCGGGAGAGCCCCTGGGGAGGCAGTCGGGGGATTTTCTTTCCTCGTCATCTTGCCGCCTCTCCTTTCCCTTCCCTCGCCATCTCTTCCTCGACCGTGCCGCTCCTGCGGATTTCCCCGGGTTCCTCCTCTTCGCCGAACCACTCCCAGACTGAGTCAAAGAGCGCGGGCCTCGCGCGGAACCCTTGTCTGGATGATTCGAGGAGACCGTCCCGACGCCACCGGGCGGCGTCGGTTCCGACCGAGACTTCGGACGCACTGACGACCCGGGCGACGACGCGGCGCGGGGGAAGCGCGGGCGCCGTGATCCATTCGGTTCCGTCCGGGGACCTTTCCGCGCTCCCAAGCGCCGCGCACCAGACGAGGTAGAAGGCTTTCAGCCGGTCAGGGGCCGGGAGCTCGGAGAGAAGCGTGAAGGCGAGGCGGTCGGACTGCCGCGCGAGCTCGAACTGCGTGCAGAGGATGAGGGGGAGGCCGGGCTCGAGCGGGAGGATGCCCTTCAGAAGCTTCTGCGGCACCTCGGTCACCTCGCACTCCGTCACCGCGCCGTAGCTTCCGAAGCAGGGCTGCGACGTGAAGAAGTTGAGGTTCCCGTAGGCGATCCGGCCGGGAAGCGTGAGGCCCGAGGTCTTCCCGCCGTGCCCGAGCGTCCTGAGCGCGACGCCTCTCTCGAGGATCGCGAGGGAGGTGACCGGGGAGTCCTCGGGCGTAAGCGGGGCGCCCGCCTTGACGCGCTTCCGGACGCCCACCCGGCGGACGAGCTCAGCGAGCCTCGGGTGAACCGGGTGCGTGACGAAGGGAAGCACGGGGTCCCGGGGCGGATTTTTCTCGTCCCAGACGCACGGGTGGCGCGCAATCCGCTCGTTCAGCTCCGCGAACCAGGAAAGTGCGAACGCCATTCAGGAGTTCCTCTGGGTTAACATCACCTCCCGATATCCTATCAGCCCAGCACAGCCTGCATGAAAGGCCATGTCCGAGGACTCTCGATGGCTTTGGTGATAACCGGCTGTCCGTTTTCTTCCTTTCAGGCGAGTTCCGATGGCTTTCGTCCTTTCACGGCGTTCCTTTCTTCTTCTAGGCTCGGCTTCGATCGCCCTGCCGCTTCTCCCCGGGTGCGTGACGAGCGCGAACTGGCAGGGTACGCTCGGGGAAGTCAGTTCGCCCCTTGAGCGGAAATACCTCCAGTGGGGGCCGCACAAGGCCGCTTCCTTCAGGCTTGACGCCCCGGGCACCCAGGCGAAGGCCTACCGGGTCTGGTATCCGGAGGACATGGCACGGAACCCGGGGAAGAAGTACCCGATGGTGGTGCTTGTAAACGGCACCGGGTGGCACGCCGAAAAGTACCCGTACATCTTCGAGCACCTCGCGAGCTGGGGCTTCATCGCGGCAGGGAACATGGACGAGTGGAGCGGGAACGGGCGGTCGAGCTCGGAAACGCTAGGCTTCATGCTTCGGGAAGCGAACCGGCGGGGAAGCCTTTTCAAGGGCCACGTCGACCCGGCGGGAATCGGAGTCGCGGGGCACTCGCAGGGCGGGGCCGGGGTCTTCAACGCGATCGGCGCGTTCCCGAACGGGCGTTGCTACCGCGCGGCCTTTTCGCAGGGCCCGACCCACCGCGCGCTCGCGCGGGACGCGCTGAAGGCGGACTACGACGTCTCGAAGGTCGCGATCCCGACCGCGATCGTCTGCATGACGGATACGGCGGGGCTCCTTCACGACGCGGACGACGGGAAGGGGAACCGGATCTGCGGGATCAGCGACATGCGGGCGATGAAGCGGTCGATCCGAAAGGCGCACCCGAAGACCCCGGTCGTCCTCTTCCGGCGAAGCGACCCTCGGAAGGGCCACGGCGCGAACCTCCAGGAGAGCGAACCGTACCTCGTCGCCTGGATGCTCTTCTGGCTCGCGGGGGACCGCGAGGCCGGGACGTGCTTCTTCGGCCCGAACCCCGAGCTCGCCCGGAACCCGAGGTGGCGGGACGTCGACCTGAGGTAGGGGAGGAGCTTTCCCAGTCAGGAGCCGAGGAGGAGGTCGATCACCGCCCCGATGTCCGAGTCGACGCAAGAGGACTTCTCCCGGATTTCATCCGGCACCACGGCGTCCCCGAGGTTCACGCAGGCGTACCGGGCGCCCCTCAGGGAGTACGTCATCCTCCAGAACGGATGCTTGAAGATCCCGGGCGTGTTCCAGCCTGAACCAAGGTCGAGGAAGAGGACCTTCCCGCCCCTGTGCGTTTCGAGGAACCGCTCGTAGCGGAGGGCGGCCTCGTGCCACCTCGCGTCCTCGACGAACGTGTCGTCAGAGCGGAGGTTCGGCGTCATCTCGCGCCCGCACTTCGGGCATCTGGGGATGAGGTCCGGGGGCACCTCCATCGACGGGCTCCGTTCTTCCGGCAGCGAAATTGTGCCGTCCGGCGCAATCTCCCAGCCTTCCGACCTCACCATCGCCTCGACCGCGGCGCGGTTGTCGTGGGTTTCGTCGTGGCAGGGGAGGGAACACTGGAAGAGCCCGTAGTCGCCCTGCGTGTAGAAGAGCCGGTCCTTCGGGAAGCCTGAGGCCAGGAACTGGTGGTCGACGTTCGTCGTGACGACGAAGAAGTCGCGGCCTGAAAGAAGCCTGAGAAGCCTCGGGTAAACGGGGCGGGGCGCCGGGACGTAGCGGTTAAGCCAGATGTGGCGGCACCACCATCCCCAGCGGATCCCGGAGGTCGGGAAGGCGTGGAAGCCGCCCGTGTACATGTCCCGGATCCCGTAGGCCGAGGCGAAGTCGGGAAAGTATTTCTCGAACCGCGCCCCGGAATAGGTGAATCCGGCCGAGGTCGAAAGGCCGGACCCGGCACCGACCACGATCGAGTCGGCGTCTGAAAGCATCTCCCGGAGCCGTTCGATTTCATTCCTCTTTGAGGAGCCGCTCGTAGATCGCATGGTCGGAATCCTTGAAGACATTGAAGACAACCTGCCTGACGTTCTTCGCTTTTGGAAGAAAATCCCGGACCGTGCCGACCGCGATTTCGGCCGCGGGCTCCTGGGGGAACCCGAACACCCCGGTCGAAATGCAGCAGAAGGCGACCGACCCGAGCCCCATCCGGTCGGTGAGTTCTAAGCAGGACTCGTAGCAGGAGCGGAGAAGCGTCCGGTGCTCGTCAGTTACCGGTCCCTCCACGATCGGCCCCACAGTGTGGAGTACGTAGCGGCTCGGAAGGTTGAAGGCCGGGGTCGCGCGGGCGAGTCCCGGGGTTTCCGGGTGCCCGATTTCCTTCGCGAGCTTCGCGCACGCGAGCCGGAGTTCCACCCCGGCGTACGTGTGGATCGCGTTGTCGATGCAGCCGTGGCAGGGGCGGTAGCAGCCGGTGAGTCCTGAATTTGCGGCGTTCACGATCGCGTCCGTGTCGAGCCGCGTGATGTCGCCCTGCCAGAGGGAGATGCCGGGCTCGACCGGGTCGAGATTCTTCGTGTGCACAACGCCTTTTTTCCTCAGCTCCTCCGCGAGGTACGCGTCCTGGATCCTCAGGAATTCGTCCGGCGCGGGCAGGGGAGGCCGCAGGTTCATGAGGCCCCGGAGAAGGCGCTTCGCGCCAGATTCGTCCTCTGGGATTACAAGGTCGGAATACTCAGGCGATTCGGCGATAAGGAACCGGATCAGCCGGATCCGGCGTTCGTTCTGGTCCACGATCTCCCTCCCGCGCTTTCTAATGCTTCAGGCAACCAGCCGTCGGCCCTCTGTAGGGCTTGACTGGACTTTCGGCCGTTTTACTCGTCTGATATTTTTCTTGCCGCGAGGATCGTCATTTCCTCCCTCTCGCCCGCGGTAACCGCTTCTCTTTCCTGAACAGTAGTTATTTGTCGTGTGACGGTTTTGATTCCGTTCAGCACTTCTTCTGTTGCGTGGAACCTCGCCCAAAGAGACGCGTTTCCGAGATCGAGCACGATGATGCCGTCGAGCGCGCATCGGAAGAAAAGGACGTAGTTGATGCTTTCGACCGTCCTTCCGATGCAGTTCGGGAAGAAATGGCTTACGTCTCTTGCCGCGGTGCCCGGCTCCTCAAGTTCCGCCTCATCGCAGTATATGGTGAGATCCGGCCGGACGATGAGTGTCGCCCCGTCGCAGCAGATCGCGAGTTTCCCGCCCGATTCAATCGTGAAGCTCTCCTCGCCCCTGAGGATCCTGAGCGCGCAACCGTCTCGCCCTTCTCCTTCAGGCGAAGACAGCAGCTTTATCGTCTGGACCCTTTTCCCTGCCGCGTCATGGAAGCTTGAAAAACGGCTTATCGGTTTTCCTTCTTCGAATTTCCTGAGGCAGGCCGCGATTCCAAGGCTTTCAACGGCGTCAATGACGCCGTCCGTCACATTGAAGTTGAAGTTCGCGCCTTCCCACAAGCTCGTGACGCTCTCATCAGTTTCCCCCGGCACTACGGGGAGGGAAGGGTCGGCGCCGGCTTCGAGAAGCAGCTTAACGGCACGCATGACAGCCGGGTCTCCGTGCCATATCAGGGAGCAGAGAGCGTCAGTCCCGACGTCACCCCCGCACTTCCGCGGATCAAGCCCGTGGCCAAGCAGGAATCTAACAATCACGTCAGCATGTCTTACCGCGTTTTCGAGCGCGTACCCGCAAACTGTTCCATAGTCTGCGTCCATTTTGTTGGGATTCGCTCCCGCTCGCAGAAGGCTATCGGCTTTCTCAAAGTCCGGGCCTTCGCAAAGAGCCTTGCAAAGTTCCTCCTCCAAAGGGCTCCACCTTTTTTCCTTGTCATCGGTCGTCGTCATGGCACAGTTCCTTGAGATTCTCTTTGTGATTGCGGGAGGGCTGTCTGGGGGGGTGACGATGGCAAGCTCCTCATTCCCCAGGGGTTTCATTTCCTCCAACACCTTCATCAAGCGTGGCAAGGGGAATCAGCCCTATTTTCCTGCGTTTTTTCTCGGAAAGCGCTTCTTTTTCCAGGATCGTCGCGATGTCCTGCATGGGAACACGGACCCCGAACCTCTTGCTGCCGGCCCTGTGCAGGGAAGCCCAGATTGTCGAGCTGTCCAGGCAGACAACAATGGAATTCGGGAAGACGTCCGAATCCTGAATGCATCCGATTTCCTCGATGATTCCGCCAACGCAGTCGGGAAAAAGCCCGGAGACGTCCTCTACGACGGCATCTTTTTTCTCTAGCTCCGCCTCGTTGCAATAGATGACAAGGTCCGACGTGATGATGAGTGCCGTGCCTTCGCAACAGACCGCCACGTTTCCGTCGAACACACGGGCGCGCGACACATTTCCATCTGAAAGCTCATGCGGCCCGACCTGTTCCTCGCCTTTTCCGGGAAGGGAAATAAGCTTGATGGCATGCACTTTTCTTCCGATTGCGTGTTCGAAGCCAAGAAAGCGGTCAATCGGTTCGCCGTCCGCGAAGGCCTGGACACAAGAAGCGAGGCACTGGGCCGGAATTGCTTCTTCCGGCCGTCGGTCTTCCCAACGGTCGACCCAAGCGGCAATGCAGAGTTCCTGGAGGCACGACTCATCCCCGGGGATTCTGGGATCCTCTCCCAGATTCGGATCGGCGCCGGCTTCCAGCAGCAGTTTCACAGCCTGAAGCTCGGACGGGTTCCCCTTCCATCGAAAGGCGCAGAGAGCTTCCGAACCGACGAGTCCTCCGTGGCTGCGAGGATCGAGCCCGAAGCGAATCAGGAGCCTGACGATCTCGTCCGCATGTGTTCCTGCCTTCTGCAGGGCGTAAAACAGTATCGAACCGTTGTCGGAATCAAGTCTGTTGGGATCCGCCCCTCTTCGCAGGAGGTCTTCTGCACGCACGAAGTCCGGGCCTTCGCAAAGAGCCTTGCAGAGCTCCTTCTCAAGCGGACCCCATCCCTTTCCTTCTTCATCAGTCATCGCCAAGGCCCATCCCTGAAGCTGTGTTTCTTTTCCCTGATTCCAAAGTCCCGCCTGAGGGAGAACCAGGTTTCAGAACGTCTTCAATGACATTTTCTCAAAGCACACGGGTCACCTGCCACCACTCGAAGGCACTGGGTACGAAACCGTCCTTCTCCTGAATAACCGGGACTCTGGACGTGTCTTCACCGGCCGGTTTTTCCTTCGCGTCCTCTTTGACGAGGGAGAACCAGAGCGAAGCGTATTCCCCGAGGTCGAGGACGACGGAATCCGGGCATTTTTGGGAATGATGGACGCAGTACATTCCCCGAATTCTTTCCCCGACGGATCCCGGGAAGAACCTGCTGATGTCCTCTGTCCTTGTTCCCTTCTTCTCGAGTTCCCGATCGTTGCAGTAGAAAACAAGCCCCGGCGTCGCGATGAGCGTTTCGTCCTCGCAGCAGAGCGCGACGAGTCCGTCGAACGTGTGGGCGTATTCGTCGTCCCCGTAAAGGATCTCGCCTAGGCCGGAACCGTCTCCTTTCTCTCCCGGCCGGGAAATGAACTTTACGGATTCGATCCGCTTGCTGTCCACTTCCATGTAGCTCCGGAACCGGTCGATCGGCTCGCCGTTCGCAAAGGCTGAAACGCATGCCGCAACGCCCTGGGCGTCGAACCCCATTCCGGTCTCGTCGTACCAGCGGTTGTAGTCGGCGTTGAACCAGAGGTGCTGGAGACACGTTTCACCGTCCGGAGCTTCGGGGTCGTACGGCAGCGTGGGATCGGCTCCTGACTCGAGAAGGAGCTTCGCCGCCCGCATGACTGCCGGTGTTCCTTTCCACCTGAGGGAAATGAGGCCTTCGACTCCGATGCGCCCCTCGTGCGCCCGAGGATCGAGCCCATGGCGGAGGAGGAACTCGACGATCTTGTCAGCGGTTTCTCTGGCACCGAGGAGCACTTCCTCGCAGATCGTTGTGTCGAGCGGACTGGTCTTATTTGGATCGGCGCCCTTGCCCAGCAGTTTTTCAGCCTGGGCAAAGTCATAGAGTGTCAGAATATCTTTCTGAGAGGTGATCAATAAAGGAAGGAGATAAAAATGCCATACCCTCAGGAGATCAAAGACGCGG
>CADBTW010000065.1 GCA_902797695.1 uncultured Sutterellaceae bacterium | reverse complement strand
TTTGGTGGAGAAGAGGAGGATCGAACTCCCGACCTCAGCGTTGCGAACGCTGCGCTCTCCCAGCTGAGCTACTTCCCCGAAGAGGTTTTAAATTCTACTCAGGAACGGACAAAAAGCAAATTTTTTTGATGGAGAAAATTCTTTTTCCGAAAATTCAGGCGATTAAGAAGAAGTGCCTCAAGAGCTCCCAGGCATGTTCTCGGGTTCTGCGTCAGGATTCTTTCGCCAGACGCAGGTTCCCTTGCAGGCCTTGTCGATCTTGTCGAGCTGTTCCTCGTGCGCGGCGATTTCGTCTGGCGTAGCCCTGATCACACGGAGCAGCGAGGGGTCGGGGAGGGCGAGGAGGGTTTCTCCGCCTTCTCCAGATGAAGTCTCGATCATGAGGCTCCCCTGGCCCTGGGTGAGCTTCAGGTAGACCTCGGCGAGGAGCCAGGCGTCGAGCAGCGCCCCGTGCAGGGTTCTCGACGAGCGGTCGATCCCGTAGGCGTCGCAGAGCGCGTCAAGCGAATTCCGCTGGCCCGGGCGCATCTTCCGGGCGAGCGGAAGCGTGTCGGTGATCTTGCAGACTGTCTCGATCGGCGGCCTGCCGATCCGGGCGAGCTCCATGTCGATGAAGCCGACATCGAATTCGGCGTTGTGGATGATCAGCTCGGATCCCCTGACGAAGTCGAGGAAGGCATCGGCGACTTCGGCGAATCTCGGCTCGGTGGAGAGCCTTTCGGTCGTGAGGCCGTGGATCTTTACCACTTCCTCGGGTACCTCGCGCTCGGGATTGACGAGCGTGTGGTAAAAGCAGTCAGCGTTTCCTTCATCAGGCCTGTGCCGCCCGTCGAGCGCGACGCAGCCGATTTCGACGAGCCGGTCTCCCTTGTCGGGGTCGCGTCCCGTGGTTTCAGTGTCGAGGCTGATCTGGCGCATGCTTTCCTCCCGTTTTATTTCCCGAGCCCTGCGAGCTCTTCAAGTATTCCGGGCGGGATGCTGCCGCAGGCCTCTCGTTCCCCGCGGACAACTTCGACCCCCCAGTTCGCGAGCTCGTCCGCCCGTTCGTTCCCCGGGTTCCCCGCGTGGCCCTTGACCCATAGCCATCGGATCGAATGTCGCGAAGAGAGCTCTGACAGCTTCTTCCAGAGCGCCTCGTTCTTCACGGGTTTCCCGGAGGCGGTTTTCCATCCTTTTCTTATCCAGCCCGGGAGCCACTGCTCGATCCCGTTCTTCACGTACTGGCTGTCGAGGTGGACGGTGATCTCGCAGGGTTTCTTCAGGGCGGAGAGCGCGACGATTACGGCAGTGAGTTCCATCCGGTTGTTTGTCGTCATTGCCTCGCCGCCGTAAAGGTCGAGCGTGTGCGGGCCGTAGACGAGATGCGCGCCCCAGCCGCCCGGTCCCGGGTTTTGCTTGCAGGCGCCGTCAGTCCAGATTTCCAGGGTTTTGGTTTTCGTTGAGTCCATTGCCTTGCTTTCCAGCTTGTTCGCCGGGGCGGCCTTCTTAAGGGAGCCTGCGGTGAGTTCAGGCTAGCTACTGTATCAAAAAGCCGGTTGCCGGCTATTCGCGCGCGCGGTTCCTCCGCAGCCCGGTTTCCGCGACTGGCACGACGCCGCCCGCCCGTATGCGCTTCGGGGAGGAAAAGGCTTCGAGCCCCGTGAGGCACGCGCCCGCGATGTGCTTGCAGGCGGAAATCATCGCGATGTTCCCTAGCGACGGCCACCAGCGGTCTCCCGCTGCGTTCATCCAGTGGCAGCTCCGCATTCCGGAGAGAGTCCTTGCGGGAGCCTCGTAGGCCCCGAATTCCCCCCGGTCGATTTCGAGTCCGAGAAGCGAAAACCAGTCCCTGATCCGGGCGAGCCGGATGGGGCGGGCGGCCTCGGGAAGAAAGGCCGAACCTATGCCTCCGCGATGGAGCTTCTGGCGAATGTTCCAAAGCCCGACGGGATTGAACGCCGTGAGGAGGATGCGGCCTTCGGGCATCAGGACGCGAGCGGCTTCCCGGAGGGTCTGCCGCGCGGCTTCGTCGTTTCCGGCGAAGTCGAGCGTGTGCGGAAGGACGACCAGGTCCTGGCTTTCCGTGGCGAGGGGAAGCGAAGTGAATTCCGCGCGGAAGCGCGCGGGAAAGGAAGGCGCGTCGGGCTCCCGCTCTGAAAGGGCGAGCACGTGAAGGGGAATGCGGTTTCCCCGGAGAAGGTCGAGCTGTGGAAGCCCGAGCTGCAGCGCGCTGAAGCCGAAAACGTCCTCGAGGAGCCGCGAGGCTTCCCGCATTTCCCAGTCGAGGACGATCTGGCCCGCGGGCGTCGAGAGGAAATCTGAAATTTCCGTCATTTCCTTTCCCACGGCTTTTCCCCTTCCCCTTGACCGCCCTTGGCAATTTCACCGAAAATTTCCGCGCTTGGCGGTTTCGCTTAGAGTAGCATTCCCAAGCTGTTTTTCCACTCAAGGCGCACGGGCATGTGATGAGGCGGCGTATTTTCACCCTTTTTCTATTCGGACTGGCTTTTTCGGGGCAAACCCTTGCGGACGTGCCTGCCGAAGACCGGGTGCCGATGGTCTCAGCGACCGCCTCTTCCCTGCAGGACGACCCGTTCCAGCAGCTGCTCGGACCGTTGCCGGAGCCAAGTGTCGACGTCTGGGCCCGGCTCCGCTCGGGCTTCAAGATGCCGGCGCTTGACAGTTCCCGCGTCGAGGCGCAGACGAACGCCATCGCCCGCAATCCCGAGGCCTTCGCGAAGACCGCGGAGCGGGCGGGAATGTACCTTTACTACATAGTAGGGCAGGTGGAAGCCCGGGGCATGCCGATGGAGCTCGCGCTGCTCCCGTTTGTCGAGAGCTCCTTCAAGCCGACAGCCCTTTCCCCGGCTCGCGCTTCGGGCCTCTGGCAGTTCATTCCCAGCACCGGAACGCAGTATTCCCTTGACCAGAACCTGTGGAAGGACGAACGCCGTGACGTGGTCGAAAGCACCCGGGCGGCCCTTGACTACTTCCAGAAGCTTTATGCCCAGTTCAATGACTGGCAGCTTGCCCTTGCCGCATACAACTGGGGCGAGGGAAACGTGCAGCGGGCGGTGGACCGGAATGTCGCGCAGGGACTCCCGGGCGACTATTCGCATATCCGCATGCCGCAGGAAACAGCTAACTATGTTCCGAGGCTTGAGGCGGTCAAGCGCATCGTGCAGAATCCGTCGGCCTACGGGGTTGAGCTTCCGGACATCGGCAGCGAGCCTTACTTCGTGCAGGTTTTCCGCGACAAGGATATCGACCTCAAGACTGCGGCGAAGCTCGCCGGAATGCAGCTCGAGGACTTCAAGAAGCTAAATCCGGGATTCAACCGTCCAGTGATCGTCGGGGCCCACGACAGCGCGATGCTGATCCCCGCGGACAACCTCGATGAATTCCTGGAAAACATGGCCCTGTGGCGTTCGAACGGGAAACGCATTTCCTCCTGGAAGACGAGGCGTTACCAGAAGGGCGAAAGCCTCGCTGACATCGCCCTTGACACCGGGATGTCGGAGGACGAGCTCCGGGAGGTGAACCGGATACCCGGAAACCGGCGCATTGCCGAAAATTCCCTTCTTCTGGTCCGGGCGGACGCCAACGCCCCGCGGGAGGAGATCGAGGGCGGCGACAGCTTCTTTCGGCTCGAGCCGATCCCGTCAGTGCCGAAAATCCAGTACCGGCAGATCCACTACCGGGTCCGGAAGGGGGATACGGTCGAGGGGATCGCCGACCGCCTGAATGTGACGCCCCGCTCGATCATTGTCGCGAACCGCCTTCGCAGCTCGAAGCTGAAGCGTGGAATGTCGCTCGCCGTCACGGTCCCGGTGATCCGCAGGAACGTCGGGACTGCCGAGGTCCGCGCTTACCGGGAGGCGCGGGGCTACAGGCTGAACGCCATGGATTCCCGTCAGGGTAATTCAAGGCGTTCGGTGAAGAGCGCCGGGAAGCGTGCGGCAGGCCGCTCCTCGGCCCAGAAGGCCCGTGCTCCGGCGAAGAAGGGCGGCCAGGCTGCCCGCCGCGCGGTGAAGAAGCCGCGGAAGCGCTAGCGGCGTCTTCCCTATTGCTAAAATAAACCATTTGCAGAAACTGCCCCGGCCGCTCCACGAGGGGATCCGGGGGCAGTTCGTTCCGCAGCGGAGCCCTTTCCGCTTCCGCATCACACCTACTTGAAGAAAACGCTATGGGATTCCTTAACGGCAAGAAGATTCTGATCACGGGCGTCCTTTCCAACCGCTCCATCGCCTACGGCATCGCCCAGGCCTGCCATCGCGAGGGCGCGGAACTCGCCTTTTCCTATGCGGGCGAACACGCCAAGGCTCGCATTGCGAAGTTCGCCGAGGAGTTCGGAAGCGACATCGTGATGCCGCTCGACGTGACGAAGGACGAGGACATCAGCGGCGCCGTGAAGACGCTGGATGAAAAGTGGGGCGGGCTTGACGGCTTCGTCCACTCGATCGGGTACGCCCCGCGCGAAGCGATCCAGGGCGACTTCCTCGAGGGGATTTCCCGGGAATCGTTCCGCGTCGCGCTCGACATTTCCTCGTATTCGTTTCCCGCCCTCGCCAAGGCGTTCCTCCCCCTGATGGAAGGGCGCCAGGCGTCCGTCCTCGCGCTCACCTATATCGGGAGCGAGCGGTTTGTGCCGAACTACAACACGATGGGTGTCGCGAAGGCCGCGCTTGAGTCTGCCACCCGCTACATGGCGTCCAGCCTCGGGCCGAAGGGAATCCGCGCGAACTGCATTTCCTCCGGCCCCGTGAAGACCCTGGCCGCGTCTGGAATCAAGGACTTCGGGAAGATGCTCCACGCCGCCGGCTCGCTCTCCCCGCTTGGACGCACGAACACGGCGCTCGAGGTGGGGAACACCGCGGCGTTCCTTCTCTCCGACCTCGCGAGCGGCATTACGGGTGACATCATCTTCGTGGATGCCGGCATCCACAATGTCCTCGGGGTCGAGGCGTAACTAGGGCCGGCCGGCGGGAAGCTTCCTTCCCGCCTTTCTCTTCTGGAGCAGGTTTCGGAAGCGCTATGTCACTCTTTAAAACAGCGGCTGTCTTCGCAAAGAAATCCGACGCCCTGAAAGGGCCGCTCGAGTCGCTCGTAAAGCTCGTGAAGGCCTCGGGGGCCCGCCTCATGGTGGACGAGGTCGCGGCGAGGATCCTTGCCGATCCCGTGAACTATCCCGCACGGGGCATTGATGAGATCGGAGCCGGGGCGGACGTCGCCATCGTCATCGGAGGCGACGGAACGACGCTCGGGGTCGGGAGGCGGCTCGCCCGGTTCAGCACTCCCCTGATCGGCATCAACGCGGGACGCCTCGGCTTCATCACCGACGTTGTCCTCGAGGAGATGGACCGCGTGATTCCCATCATGCTCGAAGGGCATTTCGTCCGCGACGAACGCCCGATGATAGAGGGCTCGGTGCTGCACGAAGGGAAGAAGGTTTTCTCCTCCAACGCCGTGAACGACATCGGCATTACCCACGGCAAGATCGGCGGCATGGTCGAGTTCACGGTCTATGTCGACGGACAGCTGATGAGTTCGCAGCGCGCCGACGGGATCATCTGCGCGACGACGACCGGTTCGACCGCCTATGCCCTCGCGGCGGGCGGCCCCATCCTGCACCCATCGCTCCAGGGGCTCGTTCTCGTTCCGGTGGCACCGCACACGCTTTCCAATCGTCCGATCGTGCTTCCCCTCTCCTCGCAGATCGACCTCGAGCTTACCGAGGTAAGGGATGGCCAGGCGTATTTCGACATGCAGGAATTCATGCCGATGGCCGAGGGGGACCTTCTTCACATCCATGTCGGGCGTGACCGCTTCACGCTGCTCCATCCGCCCGGATACAACCACTTTGACCTCCTGCGCCGGAAGCTGAAGTGGAACACGATGCCGACGAGCGCGAAGAGCGCGAGGTTCCCGGTCGGGCAGCGCTAGCCGGCCCGGGTCCCAACACATTTTCCTTACAGGCCCTGCCGTGCTTCTCAGCCTTTCGCTCACCGATTTCGTGATTGTTCCGAAGCTCACCGTCAATCTCGGGAGCGGCTTCACCGCGCTTACCGGCGAAACCGGCGCCGGGAAGTCGATCCTGATCGACGCGCTGCAGCTGCTGCTCGGCGCAAGGGCTGACACCGTCGTCATTCGCGAAGGCGCGAAGAAGACCGAGGTAAGCGGGATCTTTTCTCAGAACCGCGTGACGCGCCACTGGCTCGCCGAGAACGGGTTCGAGTCGGAAGACGACATCCTCATGCGAAGGGTGCTCGATGCGGGCGGCAGGTCCCGCGCATGGATAAACGGTTCGCCCGCGACCGCCGGGCAGATGCGCTCGCTCGGGGAAAAGCTTGTCGACATACACGGCCAGCACGCGAACCAGTCGCTGCTGAAGCCCGCCGAGCAGCTGCGGCTTCTCGACGCGCAGGGCGGGCTCTTCGAGCAGCGGCGCCGTGTCCGTTCCCTCTATCAGGACTGGCAGATTGCGTCCGACGCCCTGAACAAGGGCGAAGCGCGCGCGGCAAGCCTTCAGGACGAACTCGAACGGCTTGCCTGGATGAAGGAGGATCTTGACGCGCTCGCTCCGGAAGAGGGCGAATGGGAACGGGTGGACGAAGAGCATACCCGGCTCTCGAACGCGTCCGAGATCATTTCTGGGGTAGAGGCCGCGACAAGCGAACTTGTCGAGGATGACGTCTCGGCCCAGTCCCTCATCGGGAACGCCTATCAGAAGCTCGTTTCCCTCGCGCGATATGACCCGAAGCTGGAGGAAGCCGCTCAGACCCTGAGCGACGCCTCGAGCATCGTGGACGACACGGCGAGCACGCTCCGCGCTTATCTCGACCGGACGGATCTCGACGAGGAGAAGCTCGCAAAGCTTGATGCACGGCTTTCCGCCTACTATGACACCGCCCATAAGTTCCATGTCCAGCCCTCGGACCTGAAGAACCTGCACGAGAAGGTGAACGCCCAGATCAAGGAAATCCAGGCAGGCTTCGACACCGAGTCGCTGAAAAAGCAGGCCGCGGCCGCCCGGGCGGCGTACATGAAGGAAGCGAAGGCGCTTTCGGAAGCCCGCAGGAATGCCGCCCAGGCGCTTTCACGCCTGGTGACTGCCGCGATGCAGAAGCTCGCGATGGAGGGAGGAAAGCTCGAGATCTCGCTCACTCCCTCAACTCCCGGGCCGCACGGCCTCGAACGATGCGACTTCCTTGTCGCGGGGCATGAGGGCGTCGCGGCGAGGCCCCTCACGAAGGTGGCCTCGGGCGGCGAGCTCTCCAGAATCAGCCTCGCGATCGCCGTGATCACTGCCAGGGCGACCCCGGTCGAAACGATGATCTTTGACGAGATCGATGCCGGAATCGGCGGCGCGGTGGCCGAAGTGGTTGGCATTCTCCTGCAGAAGCTCGGGCGGGACCGCCAGGTGCTCTGCGTCACTCACCAGCCCCAGGTCGCGAGCTGCGCCGTCCATCATCTTCATGTCGAGAAGAAGAGCGAAGGAGGACACACGTCAAGCTCCCTCACGCAGCTTGACGAGGCCGGACGCGTCGAGGAAATCGCGAGAATGCTTGGCGGCCTTCACCTGACGCGGGCGACGATCGACCACGCGAGGGAAATGCTCAGGCTTTCCGCTCCCGGAAGCGACGCCCGGCCTTCCTGAGGACGCAGCATGAAAAAGTTCCTCGAGCGGAGCCTTGCCGCCGTTTTCCGGCCGCCCTTCGCCGCTGCGGTGGGGATCGCGTTTGCGGTTGCCTTTGCACTTTTCCTGCCCGCCGCCGCGGGCTTCACGTACGGAGGGCACAGCCTGCAGGAATTCTGGGACTGGAAGAACATTGTCCTCACGGTGCTCGCGCTCTTCCTGCTCGGGGTCTGGAAGCCCGTGCGCCTCGCGATCGGGTTTCCGATCGTCGCGATCCTCGCCCTTTACCTTCCGGCGGGAATCCTGTACGGGAAGCCCAGCATCCTGGTCGCGATGGCGCTGCTCCAGACGAATCCCACAGAAGCAGGCGAGTTCCTCACCAACATTCCCCTGAGGATCTACGCGGAGGCCGCGGGGTTCTTCCTCCTCGGCGCGGCGGCCCTCATTGCGGCAGGCCGGACAGGACTCAGGAAGAGCACCGAGGGCACCGTGGCTGCGGTGGCGGTTGGCGTCTCGATCTTCCTCGGCTGGCAGATGTCCTACGGCTCCGGGCTCGACTATTCGGAGATCCGGCCTGCTGATTTCTTCTATCGGCTCGGGACCACGGCCTGGTACTCCTTCGAAGAACTGCGGGAAGAACGCTCGGCTCCTCCTCCCACGTGGAAGGTTTCAGGTTCCAGGCCTCGTTACAGGACATATGTGATCGTGATCGGGGAGAGCCAGCGGCGCGACTATGCCTCGGTCTACGGTTATCCGCTCGACACGACGCCTTACCTGCGGCGCGCGAACGGAGTTTTCTTCCGTAATTTCGTCACGCCAGGCGGCAACACGGGAATTTCCCTTCCCCGGCTGCTTTCCTACAACTATCCGGATTCCGACCGCTTCAGCCGCTCGAACAACATCGTGACGCTTGCGAACGCCGCGGGGTTCGACACCTGGTGGATCTCGAATCAGGGACGCGGCGGCGCGTTCGACAACCCGATCGCGCAGATCGGCGTGCGGAGCGCCCACACGATCTGGCTGAAGGGCAACTACGCCGATCCGAACGTGGACGATGACGAGCTGCTGCCGAAGCTTGAGGAAACGCTCAGGTCGACGGCCGGGGATTCCCGCCCGAAGCTCATCTTCCTGCACCTGATGGGATCCCATCCGACCTTCTGCACGCGGCTTTCGGGGAGGAAGCCCGCCTGGGACGTCGGCGACCCGGCGATGGGCTGCTACCTTACGACCTACCGCATGGTGGATTCGTTGCTTGAGCGCACGGAGGGGCTGCTCCGGAAGACGGGCGAGTCCTGGTCTCTCATCTACTTCGCGGACCACGGTCTTTCCATGCAGAAAAAGCCGGGAACCGCCACAGGGAAGGAACTCGAGCACGGCTACGACCACCGCGAGAACTATGACGTTCCTTTCCTCGAGATGTCCTCTGACAGCCGCACGCATGTCGTGAACCCGGCCCGGCGGTCGGGATACCGGCTGCTCGAAGGCTTTGCGGACTGGCTAGGGATCACGGTCTCAAACGTTTCCCTTCCGCTGCAGCCTCCCTTCTGGAGCATGAAGGACGACAAGCGCGTCCGGGTTTTCGGCGGGAAATCCTACGACGGCCTGAAGGACGACCCAGCGATCCGGTACACCCCGCGGTAAGCCTCCCGTCAGGTCTTGGGGCAAAGAAAAGCGCTGGAAGCCTCTTCCCTTCCAGCGCTTTATCCGTCTGGTTCCGGGAACCTCGGGGAGGCTTCCGTTCCAGGAAAGCGGTTTCCTACTTGGCGCCTTCCTCGCGCTTCTTCCGCTCCTCTTCCTCTTTCTTCTGGCAGGCGGCGCAGATGCCGTAGAGCGAAAGGGAATGGCTTTCGAGCTTGAAGCCGAAGCGCTTCGCGATTTCTTCCTGCCGCGCCTCGATCTCCCGGTCGACGAATTCCTCCACCGCCCCGCACCGCAGGCACACTAGATGGTCGTGGTGATAGCCGTCGTCGAGCTCGAACGTAGCGTAGTCGGTGTCGAAGTGATGGCGGATCAGGATGCCCGCCGTCTCGAACTGGGTGAGGACCCGGTAGACGGTCGCGAGGCCTACGTCCATGTCCTCTGCGAGGAGCGCCTTGTAGACATCGTCGGCAGACATGTGGCGCTTGCCCTGGAGCGAGGCTTCCTGGAAGATTTCAAGGATCTTCATCCGCGGGCCTGTTGCCTTCAGCCCGGCATGCTTTAGTTCTGCAGATTGATTGCGCGGGATTTCTTTCATATTTATATTTGCTTTCTGCGTAATTTGGAACGCCAGGCCGGAGTACGGCTGAAGCGTTTCCCTTTATGATAGCTGTACTGCTGTGCCGAAGAAACGCCAGCGCGCTTCATATTAACTGTTGGTTTGTTAAATGAGACTTCTTCAGAAAACTGCGGCGGGAGCCGCAGTCCTTGCCGCGGTTCTCATGCTCGGAGGCTGCCAGACGGCGTCAAGGGCCTGGGACGCGGCCTCAAAGTGGACGCCCACCTTCCTGCATCCCTACCGCCCGGATGTGCATCAGGGGAATCTCGTGACCGCTGAGATGGCGGGGCAGCTTGAGAAGGGCCTGACCCGCGACCAGGTCCAGTCCCTGCTCGGCATTCCTCTCCTTCAGGATCGTTTTCATCAGGACCGCTGGGACTACGTCTACTACCTGAACCGCAGGAGCGGCGAGACGCATGTCCGCAAGCTTACGGTCTACTTCGACAAGAACGGACGCGTCGAGCGCTGGGAGTCGGATCCGATGCCCGACGAAACGACTGCGGACCTCCAGATTCTTGGTGACAAGATGCCGAAGAAGCAGGAGAAGAAGGCAGAGGCTTCGCCCAAGGCGTCAGAACCGGCGGCGTCCTCTGAAGAAACGAAAAAATAGGGCAGGTATCCAAAAAAATGATCAAGGTTGCGATTTCAGGCGTTTCCGGCCGCATGGGGCAGATGCTCGTGAAGGCCGTTTCCTCGGCTCCCGACATGGAGCTCTTCGCGGCGCTCGGGCACGAGGGAAGCGGCGCGATCGGGAACGACGCCGGGCTTCCGTCCGGAATCCGGACAGGCGTTGCCGTGACGGCGGACCCGGAAGCGATCCGGGGCTGCGACGTGCTCATCGACTTTTCGAGGCCCGAGGCAACGCTGAAGTATCTTCCGGTCTGCGCGGAAGCGGGGATTCCCGCGGTGATTGGCACGACCGGCTTCTCCCCGGAAGGGAAGGAAGCGATCCGGAAGGCCGGGAAGAAGGCGGCGATGATCCTCGCGCCGAACACCTCGGTCGGCGTCAACGCAGTTTTCCAGCTGATCGCTGAAGCCGCGAAGCTTCTTTCCGGAACCGACGTTGAAATCGTCGAGATGCATCACAGGAACAAGGTCGACGCCCCCTCCGGAACGGCGCTTGAAATGGGGCGCTCCGTCGCCCGCGCGCGGGGCCAGAAATTCGAGGACGTCGCGGTTCTTTCACGCGAAGGCCACACAGGACCCCGAAAGGATGGGACAATAGGCTTCGCGGCACTTCGTGGCGGCGATGTCGTTGGCGTTCATACCGTGGTATTCGCGGGAACCGGCGAGCAGGTGGAGATAACCCACCGCAGCACGACCCGCGAGGGCTATGCCTCCGGCGCGCTTGTCGCGGCGAGGTTCCTTGTGAAGCAGAAGCCGGGGTGCTACACCATGGCTGACGTCCTTGGGATCGGCCGCTAGGCCGAAAATCAGATTTCCCCCTTCGGAAGGGGCTGCGGGGATTCTCCCGAAAAAACGGAAACCGGCAGCATTCCGCAGGATTTCCTCTTTTACATGTAGGGCAGCAAAAAATGCAAGAACAACTTGATGCGCTTGACTCCATCGTTACCCAGCTTGTCCAGCGCGACCGGAACGCACACGCTGAAAACGAGCAGCTGAAGAAGCAGCTTGCGGAGACGCAGGACGAGCTCGCCCAGACGAAGGACGAACTCGCCCAGACTCGCCAGAAGCTCGAGGACACGGGCATTCGCATCGGCCTCCTGATCGAGCAGCTCACGAAGGACACGAACATCGAGCCGGCTGACGAATCTGAGCCGGCCGAAGCCGCGCCGCAGGCCGAGCAGCCTGCTGCCGCCTAGGCCCTCCCCTCTGGCTTCTCCTGAAAGCTTTTTGAAAGCCTATGTCAGATCTTTCTCTGAGCATCATGGACCGGGTCTATCACCTTGGGGTGAGCCCGGAAAATGAGGAAAAGCTCCGCCGCTGCGGCGAAGAGCTTGACCGTCGGATGCGCACGATCCGCAAGTCGGGGCAGGTTCTCGGCTACGACCAGATCGCGGTCATGGTGGCGCTCGACCTGATCTGGAACGGTTTCGACAAGGACGCGGCACTGAAGGAAAGCAGGGAGAGGGAAGCGGATTCCTCGGCGAAGCTTGCCTCGCTCGAAGGCCTCTGTCAGAACGCCTCAGGCCGGATCGAGGAAATCCGCGCGAAATGCGAGAAAGCCCTTGGCGGTGGAGCCGCCGGCGTAGGTCCCGCCGCGCCTACCCAGGAGGACGTGCCCGGGCCGGTTTCCGAGCCTGCCCTGCCCGGGCAGGCGGGGATTCCGGAGGAGCCTCTCTCCGTTCGCCAGAATGCCATAGAATAAAAGCAGAAGCTTTTCCTTTCCCCTCGGGCGGGAAGCCGGACCAGTGGGATTCAATGTTCCAGAACCAATGCACTACGTGCTAGGTCGCTGATCTCATAGGCCGATCGAGTCATCGGACACGCGATGTCCGGACCATTTCCGCCGTGGAGGCGACCGCCCTGAACCCTCGGTTCAGGATACTTGTCCCGCCCCGGCGTCCGCTTCGGGGGGATTCATAAAAAAACCGCATCCTGGATGGCCCAGGGTGCGGTTTTTCTTCTCCCGGCGCTCGCCCTGCGGGATCAGGCGGCGCCGACCTTTTGCGCTTTCAGGTGTGACCAGACGAACACGGCCGCGCCCGCGATGATGAGAGGCAGCGATAGCCATTGGCCGCGAGAGAGCCCGAATGCCTGGAGCCCGAGGAAGCTGTCAGGCTCGCGGGCGAATTCCACGACGAAGCGGGCGATCCCGTACCCAAGCGCGAAGAGCGCGCAGACCGAGCCTGTCGGGCGCGGCTTCCTCGAATAGGCCCAGAGGATGACGAAAAGCGCGATCCCCTCGAGCCCTGCCTCGTAGAGCTGCGAAGGGTGCCTCGGAAACATGGAGCCTGACTGCGGGAAAGCCATGGCGAACGGGAAGTCAGGTGAAGTTACCCGGCCCCAGAGCTCC
This sequence comes from uncultured Sutterellaceae bacterium, assembly GCA_902797695.1. Classification (GTDB taxonomy): domain Bacteria; phylum Pseudomonadota; class Gammaproteobacteria; order Burkholderiales; family Burkholderiaceae_F; genus Mesosutterella. The sequence continues at coordinate 99,237 of CADBTW010000065.1, read as the reverse complement.
CCGTTAATGAAGTTTCCGATTCTTCCGAAGAAAAGTCCCACGGGGGCGAGCGGCATCGCGAAGTCCGCCGTCCTGAGGAAGCCGACCCCATGAACGTGCTTGAAGTAGAGCATCGCGAGTATGCAGCCGATCATCCCGCCGTGAACGCTCATGCCGCCCTCCCAGACCGCGAGGATCTCTGCCGGGTGCGAGAGATAGTAGCCCGGCTGGTAGAAGAGGCAGTACCCGATCCGGCCACCGAGCACGACGCCGAGGATCCCGTAGAAAAGCAGGTCCTCGAGCGCGTCCTTCCCGCTGATGCCCCGCCAGTCTTCTTTTGCGCGGATTCTTCCCAAAAGATAGAAAAAGGCGAATCCCGTGAGGTACATGAGGCCGTACCAGCGGACGGAAAGCGGCCCGATCGCAAAGGCGACCGGATCGAACTGAGGATGGACGAGCATTCGTGGAGGCTTCCGTTTTTTGAACCCACAGGGGGAGGAATGCGACATTTTAGAAGCAAACGCCAGGCAGGGAACCGGTCGCGGGATCCTTTCCCGTTTCCGGAGTCCGACCGGCTCTCCGCCGCTAGAATCGGAGACGGGACATAAGGAACCGGGGAATTTCCCCGCGCGAAGGAAAATTCATGGCACGAGCAAAAGTGGCTTTCCTGCAGATGGATCCGGTCGTCGGCGACCTCCGCGGAAACTCGGGGAAGATCGTGGCGGCTGCCCGGGACGCGAAGGATTCCGGGGCATGCGTGCTTCTCACTCCCGAGCTCTCGATCTGCGGCTATCCCCCCGAGGACTGGGCAGCGCGAGGAGAATTCCTTGACGCCTGCGGGAAGGAGCTTGAGGCAATGGCGGCCGAACTCCATCCCCTCGGGGACATTGCGGTCCTCGTCGGGGCACCCGTGCGGCAGGATGACCGCGTGTACAACGGGGCGGCTCTCCTTCGCGGAGGGCGGGTCGAAGCGGTCTACTGCAAGCATCATCTTCCCGAATACAGCGTTTTCGATGAGCCGCGGTTTTTCGCGGAGGGCCGCAAGCCGCTCGTGTTCACTGCGGGCGGGGTGAGGTTCGGGGTCGAGATCTGCGAGGACTGCTGGTACGCCGACACTTCGGAACAGTCGAAGAGGTCAGGCGCCGAGGTGATCCTCGCGCTCAACGCCTCCCCCTTTTATGCAGGGAAGGCGTCTGAGCGGCTTGAGGCGGTAAGGCGATGCGTTTCCAGAAGCTCAGGCCTTCCCGTGGTGTACGTGAACACTGTCGCCGGGCAGGACGAGTTCGTCTTCGACGGCGGGAGCTTCGTTCTAGACGGAGAAGGCGCCTTGAGGGCCCGCCTGCCCGAATTCCGGGAGGCGGTCGGCTGGGCGGAGTTTTCAGACGGCGGAACGTTCCTCAGCTCCTCCGGTGATTCAGGGGCCCTCGGTTCCGACGCCTCGGTCTACGAAGCGCTGGTGCTCGCGGTGCGGGACTATGTCGGTAAAAACCGCTTTCCCGGCGCGATCGTCGGGCTGTCGGGCGGCGTCGACTCCGCCCTGACCCTGTGCATCGCGGTGGACGCGCTCGGGGCCGAAAGAGTCCGCGCGGTCATGATGCCGACGGAGTACACGGCGTCGATCAGCCTCGAGGACGCAGAGCAGCTCGCCCGGGCGCTTGGCGTCCGCTACGACGTCATCCCGATCGGGGGAATATTCGGCGAGTACCTCGGGCTCCTCAAGCCCTATTTCGAGGACAGGCCCTGGGACGCGACCGAAGAGAACCTGCAGGCCCGCATCCGCGGGATGGTCCTCATGGCCCTTTCCAACAAGAGCGGTTCGATTGTCCTCACGACGGGGAACAAGAGCGAAGGTGCCGTCGGCTACTCTACCCTGTACGGGGACCTCGCCGGAGGATTCGCCGTGATTCGCGACGTCCTCAAGACCCGTGTCTACAGGCTCTGCCGCCATCGGAACGAAATATCCAACGTGATTCCGGAACGGATCCTTACCCGGGCTCCGAGCGCCGAGCTCCGGCCCGGGCAGAAGGACGAGGATTCCCTGCCTCCCTACCCGGTCCTCGACAGGATCATCGAGTGCTACGTGGAACGCGGAATGACCCCGTCCGAAATAGAACGCGAAGGGGGCATGAATCCGGAAACAGTAAGGCGCATAATTTCCGCAATGCATCGCGCTGAATACAAGCGCCGCCAGAGCCCGGTCGGCCCGAGGGTTTCGCCCCTCGGCTTCGGACGCGACTGGCGCTACCCGATAACCGGGAAGACCGTCATCTGACAGGAGCCGGCCTTCCCCCGCTCCCAGGGGAAAAGGAACAGAAAATGAAACTGATTGTCGCGGTTATTAAGCCCTTCAAGCTTGACGAAGTGCGCGAGGCGCTCGCGGACCTCGGGGTCTCCGGAATGACGGTTACCGAAGTGAAGGGCTTCGGGCGCCAGAAGGGACACACGGAGCTCTATCGCGGAGCAGAGTACATCGTCGACTTCCTTCCGAAGGTGAAGATCGAGGCCGTGGTTTCGGACGAGCAGTGCGATACCTGCGTCGAGGCGATCCAGAAGGCGGCCTACACCGGCAAGATCGGGGACGGGAAGATCTTCGTGAGCTCGCTTGAGCAGGTGATCCGCATCCGCACGGGCGAGACCGGGGACGCCGCGGTCTAGCCCGATCCGGGCTGCCGCCTAGTGCTCGATCCCGATCAGGAAGGCCACGGCGGCTCCCGCGAGGAGCAGCACTGCCAGCCGCCAGAAGCTCCGGCGGTCAGAAACTCCCGCAGTGATGCGGGGGACCAGTTCGCACATCGCAATGTAGAGGAAACTCGCCGCGGACAGCGCGAGCGCGTAGGGGAGCATTGCCCGGATTCTGTCGAGGACCAGGTAGCCGAGAACGCCGCCCGTGGCTGCCGCCGCCCCGGCGATGAGAAGGAGCCTGAAGGCGCGGTCCCGCGAGAGTCCGAAGCGCGTGAGAAGGGCGTAGTCGCCGACCTCCTGCGGAATCTCGTGCAGCAGGATCCCGGCGGTGATTGCCCAGCCGAGCGAGGGGCTGACGAGGAAAGAACTTGCGATCACGATGCCGTCCGTGAATGTGTGGAGCGAATCGCCGACGATGACGGGGAGAGCCCCCCGGTGGGCGATCGCGGCCCTCTTCCCCGGGGCCTGTTTTCCGTGATGATGGAGGTCAAAGACCTGCTCGAGGATCAGGAGCCCGAAGCATGCGGCCCATAGCGTGATGCCGATGCTGTGGGGGTTTCCGGAGCTCTCGAAGGCTTCTGGCAGCAGGTGCGTGAACGCGAGCGTGAGTAGGAGCCCGGTCGAGAAGCAGGTGATTCTTTCCCCGTAACGGTCAAGGAACCGCTCGTTCAGCCCCCGTGCGGCGACGATGGCGATCCCTGTCGCGAGAACGCAGGCGAAGATGATGGTTGCGAGGAGCATTGCGTTTCATCGGCGCCGGGCGGGGAGGCGGAAGTGCCTTTCCTCCGGCATCCCCTGTTCCTAGAGCTTCGGCGCGGGCCTGCCGGCGTACGGCACCGATTCGAGGAGGACCAGCACTGCCCCTGCCCCTCCGTCGGTTTCAGGGGCCTCGGCGAACGCCATAACGCACCGGCACTGCTTCAGCCAGCGCCGGACCTTTTCCTTCAGCACGGGCTGGTGGCCTTCGCTACCGTAGCCCTTCCCGTGCACGATCCGGACGCACCGGGCCCCCGCTTTCTGCGAAGCTTTCAGGAAGCCGAAAACGGCCTCGCGTGCGGGGTCCACCCGCATTCCATGGAGGTCGATGTGGTTCTGGACCGTCCAGTCGCCTCGCCGGAGCTTCCGGCAGAGGTCGGGCGATAGGCCTTCGCGCCAGAAGCACCTGCCGTCCTCGCTCTGCAGGAACGTGAGGGGGTCCACCTCGTCCGATAGCGACGCGCGGAGCACCGCGCGGTGCTCTTCCTTGGACTGCCTGGGAATCGGCGCGGGCTTCGGGCTGGAGACTTCCGCCCTTCCCTTCAGCTTTCCTGCCCGGAGAGGCTCGACCCCCATCCCCGCCATCTCGGCATAGAAGTAGCGGGCTCCGCGCGAACGGCGGGCCTTTTCCTCGGCGGCTTTTTTCCGCTCTTCCTCAGCGAGCCGGGCTTTTTCCGCCAGTTCCTTCCGGACTGCCTTCAGGCCGGAAAAGCTGTTGATTGTCGTCATTTTCTTCCGATTCAGAAACCGTTCTTTGCAAGCCAGCGCTCGGCGTCAAGGGCTGCCGCGCAACCGGAAGCGGCCGAGGTGATCGCCTGGGCGTAGACAGGATCCTGGACGTCGCCCGCCGCGAACACTCCGGGGACTGATGTCGCCGTCCTGCCGCCCTCGAACCGGCCGGTTGCAATATAGCCCTGATCGAGTTCAAGCGCGTCCTTGAAAATGCGCGTGTTCGGCGTGTGCCCGATTGCAATGAAGACACCGTCCGTCTTCAGTTCCTCGGTCTCCCCGGTCTTCGGGTTGCGGAGGCGAAGGCCGGTGACGCCGGATGCGTCGCCAAGGATTTCGCTCACTTCCCGTTCCATGTGAAGGACGATCTTTCCCTCGCTCTCCAGTTTCCTGATCCGTTCGGTCTCGATCGCCTCGGCCCGGAACTGGTCCCGTCTGTGGACGAGATGGACCGTCGAGGCGATCTTCGAGAGGAAGATCGCCTCGCTGATCGCGGAGGATCCGCCCCCGATGACCGCGACGGCCTTCTTCCGGTAGAAGAACCCGTCGCAGGTCGCGCATGCCGAAACGCCCTTCCCGCGGAAGGCAGTCTCGCTCGGCAGCCCGAGCCACCTGGCGGAAGCCCCGGTTGCGACGATCACCGCGTCGGCGGTATACGAGGCGGAGGATCCCCGGAGGACGAACGGGCGGCGCGTGAAGTCAACAGAAAGAATCTCGTCCGCGACGACACGGGTGCCGAAGCGCTTCGCGTGGGCGGCCATTCGGTCCATGAGCGCCGTGCCGTCCACTCCGTCAACGTCTCCCGGCCAGTTGTCGACTTCCCCGGTCTTCGTGAGCTGCCCCCCGGTTTCCAGCCCTGTGGCGACGGTCGGGGCGAGGCCTGCCCTCGCGGCATAGATCGCCGCGGTCCATCCCGCCGGGCCGGAGCCGATGATGAAGACATGGCTGTGAACGCTTTCGGTCATGGTGACTCCAGAACAATTGGATAAGGGGAACTAATCGGTATCCCGTCAATGTTAGAGAAAATTTGACTTCGGGGAGAGCCTTTCCGGAGTAGCGAAGGCCACACTGCCCCGAACCTCCCCCCTTTTATAATTCAATCCATGTCTCAGAAAACAGCAACCCGAACTTCCTCAAGGGGCCGCCGCACGGCGATCGGCCAGCCATACATCCGACCGTCTCTCCGGCCGCCCGAACCAGTGAAGAAGCGGGATTTCTCCTTCATCAGGCGGTTCCTGGTCCGCGCGGGGTTCGCGGTGCTGTGGCTCGCCGGGCTCGCGGCGCTACTGCTTCTCGCGGCGGCGCTCGGCTCGTACAGCCCGGCAGACCCCGGCTTCTCCGTCTCGATGAACGTGGCTGAGGTCCGGAACTGGCTGGGAAGGCCCGGAGCCTGGCTCGCCGACGCCCTCATCTACGCGTTCGGAGCCTCCTCCTGGTGGCCGGTCGTCGCGGGTGCCTTCGCACTTTTCTCGCGCACCTTCCCGACCCGGCTCGCCTCGGCCGAGTTCCGCCGGGAGGGAGGCCTCTCCTGGCTGCTCTCGCTTGTCGGTTTCGTCGCCCTGATGCTCGGGTCCTCGTGTCTTGAGCGCTTCCTCGACTTCGGGTTCTACGGCCTGATGCCTGCGGGCCCCGGCGGCCTTCTCGGGCATTTCTTCTGCAGGGCCCCGGTGCAGGTCCTCGGGGTTTATCCGTCGATCGCGGTATTCCTCATCCTGCTGATTTTCGGCCTTTCCCTCGTGTTCCGCTTCTCCTGGCTCAACCTGTGCGAAAGGGTCGGTACGGTGATCGACTCCGTTCTTCACTGGGGATCAGAGCACGAGGAGGAAGCCGAGGATCGCAGGATCGGCGAACGGGTTCGAGAGGAGAAGCGCGTCGAGCCGCTGCCCCCGCAGCACGAAGTGAGCATTGAGAAGGCGGCTCCCGGGCAGAGGACCCCTGACGCCGAGGCGATGGATGCCGGCGAGAAGGAGCCTGAAAAGCCCCACGTCCCTGAAATGACCGAGGCGGAAAAGCTCCTGATAGAGAAGCCGCCGGTGAGGAGCCTTTCCGAGACCGGCCCGCAGTTTCCGCTTTCCATCCTTGAGCCCCCGGATCCCGGAATCGATTCGGTTGACGAAGACGCCCTTGGCCTCACCTGCCGCCTCATCGAGTCGAAGCTGAAGAGCTTCGGCATCGAGGCGACGGTCCTTTCCGCCCGCCCCGGCCCGGTGATCACCCAGTTCGAGATCCAGCCGGGCGAAGGCGTGAAGGGGGCGAAGATTGCCGATGTGGCTGACGACCTCGCAAGAGCGCTGGGCGTGCCGAGCCTGCGCGTGGTGATGAGCCTTCCCGGAACCACCTGCATGGGGCTTGAAATGCCGAGCGCCGTCCGACAGACCGTGAGGATTTCCGAAATCCTTGCTTCAGACGCCTATGCGAAGGCGAAATCGAAGCTCACGGTCGCGCTGGGCAAGGACATCGCGGGGAACCCGTATGTCGTCGACCTCGCGAAAATGCCCCATCTTCTCGTGGCGGGAACCACGGGTTCGGGGAAGTCGGTCGGCATCAACGCGATGATCCTCTCGATCCTTTACCGGACGACGCCTGACGAGGTCCGGTTCGTGATGATCGACCCGAAGATGGTCGAATTCTCGCCTTACGAAGGCATTCCGAACCTCCTCTGCCAGGTGGTCACCGACATGAGCAAGGCGGTGAACGCCCTGCAGTGGCTCACCCGTGAAATGAACCACCGGTACGCCGTCATGAGGCGTGTCGGCGTCAAGCGCTTCGAGGCGTACAACGAGAGGGTAAGGGAGGCGGAAGACCTGGGAACGCCGCTCACGGACCCCTTCTCGACCACGCCTGACGAGCCGTCGTACCTCAGGCCCTGGCCCTACATCGTTGCGGTCGTGGACGAGCTCGCGGACCTGATCCTCGCCGGAAGCCGCCGTGAGGTGGAAGTCCTCATCACAAGCCTTGCCCAGAAAGCCCGCGCCGCAGGCATTCACCTGATTCTCGCGACGCAGCGTCCGAGCACTGACGTCGTGACCCCGCTCATCAAGGCGAACATTCCCGCCCACATTTCCTTCCAGGTCGTGACGCGCTACGACTCCCAGGTGATCATGGGGGAGCCGGGGGCCGAGAACCTGATCGGAAACGGCGACATGCTTTTCCGGGTGCCCGGCATGAGCTCGATGGTGAGGCTCCAGGGCTGCTACGTTTCCGACCGCGAGGTTGAGAACGTCGTGGCGGAACTGAAGAAGAAGGGCGAGCCCGACTATGAGGATGAAATCCTCGAGAAGCCCGAGGAGGCAGAGCAGTCGGATCGTGCCGGGGGCGAATCGGACGCGCTTTACGACAAGGCGGTCGAGATTGTCCTTTCCACGAAGCGGCCCACGATTTCCTCTGTCCAGCGCCATCTTTCGATTGGCTACAACCGGGCCGCCAACCTGATCGAGGCGATGGAAAAGGCAGGGATCGTCTCTCCGCCTGACGGGTCGGGAAAGCGGACGATCCTCGCGCCGACCTCACACGAGTAGCCCGTGCGGGAAAGGGGCCAAGTCCCCTTTCCGGCCGCAATGAACCTTTGTCTTTCTGCATTCAAGGAAGCTGGAAATAATGACGGTGATGGAACCGGAACAAATCGACCTCGATCGCTATGCCTTCCGGATGACAATCGGAGAAGGCCCCGGCGGAATTCCCTTGCGGTTGAAGCTTGAGGAAAGCCACGGGGTCATAGCCGCGGGCTCTGACAGGAGCGAACTGCTCCGCCTTGGCTCGGCGCTTGCCAGAAGCGTCCTACGATCCTCCGGGGCCGGTTCCGCGCAGGTGATCTGGGCCGGCAGGACGGCGCCATCTTGGATCGGTGCCGAGCCAGGGACCTGGAGCGAGGGAAAGAGCGAGGGAATCGCCGCCGCGCTCGAAGCCTTCAGGCTCGAGCAGGCGAGGCGGTTTGACGTGATGCGCTCAGTCCGTTCGACGAACCTGCCCCACTACAACGCCCTCGCCGAGTCTTCGGGAAAACCGCTGCTGCCCTTCATGCTCTTCGTGCTGGAGGACCTGCCCGCCGCCGGTAGCCTTGGTCTCCGGTTCCTTGACCGGTTATGCGGTGCGGCGCGGTACGGCCGCGCCTGCGGGATGCTCCCTCTCGTCCTCGCCACTGATCCGACGCCGCAGGCCCTTCCGGCACGGCTGAAAGCCGAGATCCAGGACCGGGTGGCCCTGCGGCTCCCGGACCGCAGGTCCTCGGTCATGGCCCTGATGGTGCTCGGCGCGGAAAGCCTTGGCCCGGACGAGGCCCTGTACAGGAACGCGGCCGGGAAGGTCCCTGCAGTTAGGGTTAGGATTGCGCGGGATAACCAGTTTTCCGAGGATCGAGGAACATGCTGAAAAGCCTTGTCGCCCAGGTTGCCGCCCTTGCGGCGCTCGTCTACCTGCCGTCTGAAGCCTGGGCGAGCGGCGTAGGCCAGCTCGCGTCCTTCCTGAAGGGCACGAGGTCCGCTTCCGGGGCGTTCACCCAGACGACCGTTGACAGGAAGGGAAAGGCCGCCTCCCAGGCCATGTCCGGGACCTTCCGCTTCGAGCGGCCCGGAAAGTTTTTCTGGAGCTACGAGAAGCCCTACCGGCAGGAAATCGTGAGCAACGGCAAGAAGGTCTATGTCTGGGATCCCGACCTTAGGCAGGTGACCGTTCGGAGCCTCGCCGGCGCGATGCCGGCAAGCCCGGCCGCGATCCTCTTCGGGAACAACGATTTCCGCCGGGATTTCGACGTGAAGGAAGGCAGGGCCGAGTCGGGACTCGAATGGATCGAGGCGGTCCCGAAGGTCCGTGATTCGAGCTTCACCCGGATCCTGATCGGTTTCCAGAACGGGCTTCCCGGGGAGATGGTCCTGCGGGACAACTTCGGGCAGACGACGACCCTCAGGCTTTCCGGCGTCGAGAAAAATCCGGCCATTCCAGCCGGAGCATTCGAGTTCCGGATCCCGAAGGGCGCCGAAGTCCTGCAGCAGTAGGAGCAGGAAAGAGGACGCCTTCCCGGGCAATGGAATACCGCCGCACCTATAATCAAGGAATCTTAAGAAATTAAGGCCCGATGGACTGCCATGCAGGACCCTTGGGCCGACGCTGGGGGTCCTTGATGGATTTCAACATGCGCGTCCTGCGCATCGACCAGGCGATTGGCGAGAAGGGCACGGCCTCGATCGACGACCTGGTTCGGGCAACCGGGAGCAGCGTTCCAACTCTCAGGCGAGACCTGAAGTACATGCGGGAGAAACTCGACTTCCCCGTGGAATATTCAAGAAAATCAGGCGGATATCGCTATGCGGCGGACTCCGGTCGCTCCGCCGGCAGGGCGCCGGCCGTGTGGTTTTCTTCCGAGGAAATCGCGTACCTTCTGAGGGCGTACCGTGCGCTTGAAGCGCTCCGGAAGTCCCGTTCCCTCGCGCTCATCGGCAGCGCCGAGGCGGCGAGCGCCGCGTCGCGCCTTTACGCGCGGCTCGGCGAAAACGACAAGGACCGCAGGGAGCTCCTGAAGCGGGTGGATGCCGGGAGCGGCAACCCGTCCCTCCGGGGCCCGGAACTCCCCTTTGAAATAATCGGGCACGCCATGGTGAAGCGCCGCCGCGTCCGGGTCAGGATCCGCGGCGAACGAAACGATTCCGAACTCTCCCCGCTCAGCCTCCGGCTGCTCGGCGGGGGCTGGACGCTCTGCGCCTGGAGCCACGGACAGGAAAGGATTCTGCCGGTTCCGCTTGAGGCGGTGATGGAAGCGAAGGAGCTCCAGACGAGGACGCATTCCGTCTCCCAGCAGCTGATCCGGGAAGCGTTCGAGGAGTGGCGGCTATGACGGAAGGAAAGAAGCGCACGCGCCGCCGTCCCCGCGCCCGCGGCCAGCAGAAGCGGAGCCGCCCGGCGGTCCTGCCCGAGATCTTCTTCTGCGGCGATCCCCACGGCGACTTCACGCAGATCAACATGGCGGCACGCGAGCATCACCCGGACGCGATGGTGATCCTCGGGGACCTTCAGGCATCCGCCCCGCTCGAGGAGGTCCTTGAGGAAGCGCTCGCCTTTACCGACATCTGGTGGATTCCCGGCAACCATGACACGGATACCGACGCGATCTACGACAACATCTGGAAGAGCAAGCTTGCCGGCCACAATCTGAACGGAAGGGTTGGCCTTGTTGCCGGGATGCGGATTGCCGGGCTCGGAGGCGTTTTCCGCGGTCAGATCTGGATGCCCGACGGGAAGCCGAACTACCAGTCGGTCGGCGCCTTCCTGCACCGGGTAGGAAAGAACAACGCGTGGCGGGGCGGGCTGCCGCGGCGCCACCGCTCGTCGATCTTCCCCTCGGTTTACGAGAACCTCGCCCGCCAGAGGGCAGACATCCTCGTCACCCACGAGGCGCCTTCCTGCCACAAGAAGGGGTTTGCCGCGATCGACCGCCTCGCGAAGGACCTGCACGCGAAGTGGCTGTTCAACGGCCATCAGCATGAAACCCTGAGCTATGGGAAGATCCAGGGCTGCCAGGCGTATTCCGTCGGGCTCCGCGGCATCATGAGCCTCAGGGGCGAAGTGGTGGTGGAGGGTCAGGTGGACCCGAAGGAAGCCGCCGCGCTAGAGGCGCGCGGCGAGGCGGTGGTGAAGACGGAAGGGGAAACGTCGATCCTCGTCTTCTCGGAAAGCGCCGCGAGCCGCGGACTGGACGGCGCCCTGGGGCGCGTGATCGCCCAGCCTTGGCGAGGCCTTGACCTTGTTCAGGCGGCAAAGAGGCCGAAGAAGGGCTGAACCTCAACGGTCTCCCCTGGTTCCACCGGGCCGCGGTCCCGGTCGAGCCACACGATGCAGTTTCCCCGGCAGAGCGAGGTGAGCATTGCCGAGGACTGCATTCCGGTGCTTTTCACCACGCATTCCCCGCTTTCATTGATGCGGAAGATGCCTCGCTGCATTTCGTAGCGTCCGGGGCGCTTCTTGAAGCGCCTCTCGGCCTTCGCTTGGAGCGCCGCGGGCCGCAGGTCGCCCGCTTCGCCGCCGGTTCTCCGGACAGCGGCAACGCCGTACTCGAGGAACGTGACCGCGGCAGCCACCGGGTTTCCCGGCAGGCAGAAGAGGGGCTTCCCGTCGAGGCGGCCGACCGCCATCGGGCGGCCGGGGCGCATCGGAATCTCCCAAGGGAAGATCTCCCCGTGCTTCGACACGACAAAACGGGTGAAATCGGCTTCCCCGACCGAAACCCCGCCGCTCGTCACGATGATGTCGGCCTCGAGCGCCTTCGTGAAGGCATCGATCAGGGCGTCCGGCGAATCCCGGACGATTCCGATCCTGTCCACGTTCGCGCCGGCAGCCTCGAGGATCGCCGCGACGGAGAACGAGTTCGAGTCGTAGATCTGGCCGTGCTTCAGCGCCGTGCCCGGTTCGACAAGCTCGTCCCCCGTGGATATCACTGCCACCCGGGGCTTTCGGAAAACGCGAACTTCGGGGAAGCCGAGCGTCGCGAGAAGCCCGATCCGGGGAGGGGTCAGCCGCGTTCCGCGTGGAATGGCCGTCCGCCCCTTCGAGAGTTCCTCGCCCTGCAGCCTCACGTTTCCGCCCTTCCGGATTCCGGGCTGGAAGCGGATCCTGTCCCCGAAGACTTCTGTGAGTTCCTGCTGGATCACGGTGTCGCAGCAGGAGGGAACTACCGCGCCCGTCATGATCCGGATGCATTCGCCCTTCTGCAGCTCGCCGAGGAACGGGTGGCCGGCGAAGGACTTGCCGGCTAGCCGGAGCTCGCCCGAGCCGTCCTGCTCCAAATCCTCGAACCGCATCGCGTAGCCGTCCATCGCGGAATTGTTAGCGGCTGGAACGTCGACGGGGCTTGGAACGTCTTCCGAGAGAACCCGTCCGAGCGCCTGGGAAAGGGGAACGACTTCCGTTTCCCCCACGGTGTGGCAGATTCCGTCAATCACTTTGCGGGCTTCGTCCGCCGTGACTGGCGTTCTCTCGAAAAACTTGGGCATCAGGGACCTCCGTCTTGGTGCAAATGAAGAGCAGTGGGGAGTTTAGACCGGGGAAGCGACAGCCGCAGGGAATGGCCCGGCCGCAGAGTACCCGTCTTTCTCTTCCGGTTCACCGCTCTGAGGAAGGGTTGACAACAGAAAGAAAATCCGTAAAATACTAAGCCTATTTGACGCGCAGTTAGCTCAGAGGTAGAGCATCGCCTTCACACGGCGGGGGTCACAGGTTCAATCCCTGTACTGCGCACCAACTCGATTGTCCCGCACAGCTTCCGATGAGCGTGCGGGATTTTTGTTGCCCGTCCGCCGCTTCAGTCGTTTGCCGACTGCACGGCAGGAGCCGCCTGCCTGTCGGGATTCGCTTCAGCGGCCGGCCGTCTCTTCTCCTCCTGCAGTTCAAGCTCGTACATCCGGGCGTACTTGACGAACCCGTAGATGCTGTTCGAAACCGCGTGAAGGAGGCCCGGCAGCCCGTCGAGGAATCCCCGCTTCGCCACGTAGAACTTGAAGAACCGGAAGAACGGGCTCGTGATCAGGCGGCAGCTTCCCGCCCGGACTCCCTGCCTGTGCAGGTACTCGCCCCTCATGCAGGCAAACCGTATTTTTTTCTGCAGGAAATCGCTGAAGCTCTTCGACGGGTAGTGGAGCAGGTCGCCCTTCAGGGGCGAAGGGGTCTCCTCCGACACCACGCGCTCCTCGACCGGAGCGCTGTCCCAGGAGGCGTATTTCCGGTTGAAAAGCCTCACCAGGCGGTCGGGATAGCCGTCGCCGTGCTGCAGGAACCGACCGATGAACCACGTTTTCCGGGGTATCGAGAAGACGTGCGGCCCGTCCTCCCCGGCCCGGTCGGAGAGCGTTGCCTGGATCGAGTCCGCGAGTTCCTTCGAGACCCGCTCGTCGGCGTCGATGCAAAGCACCCAGTCGTGGGCGGCCTGCGAAACGGCGAAGCGCCGTTGCAGCCCGAACCCCATCCATCCCTGGTGGATGATGTAGGCGCCCATTTCTCGCGCGATGTCCAGGGTTCCATCGCGGCTCCCCGAGTCGACGACGAGAATGTCGTCAGCCCAGCGGCAGCTTTCAAGGCAGTCCCTCAGGTGCTCTTCCTCGTTTTTGGTCAGGATGACGATGCTCAAGGGCACCCGGCTGGAGGCTTCGACTGACATGAGGTTCTTCTCCTGCAAGTTTTTTCCACGCTGCGTCAAGGATAGACGAACCCCGCCTTGCCGACACCCCTCACGTGCACCAGCTGGTCGACCAGCTCCTGGCGAGGGCTGACAAGGGAAGGAGCACCGGACGCGATGTCACCGGAAGCCTTCCCCGTGTCGACGTGGAAGAGGATTCCCGCGCCGCGCCCTTCCGGGGGGAAGGCTTCGAGGATCTTCCCAATAGAATCCAGGTCGGCGTCCGGAAGGAGCGAGAGGGAAAGGGAAGCGTGGCGGCGCGTCCTAAATCCCTCGAGGTCTTCCGCCGAGTCGATGGAGACCGAGGCGGTTTCCTTCTTGTCGTCCCAGCGGCTGCGGCCGGTGACTGCGACTATCTCGTCCTTTGCGAACACGTTCCGGTACTGCTCCCAGGCGTCGGAGTAGCAGACGGCTTCGATAGACCCCGTGCCGTCATCGAGCGTCACGACTCCCATGCGGCCTTTCTTCCCGATGATCTGCCGCAGGTCCACGACGACGCCCGCGAATTTCTGCACTTCCCCCCGCTGCCGGTAGGTCCCGCCTTCCGGGTCCGGGGCAGGCTTGTGGACCGAACGGAGGATTTCGCCGATCGAGGTCGGGATGAAGCGCCGGATCTCCGCGCGGCACTCGTCGAAGAGGTGGCCGGTGAAGCAGAAGCCGAGGATCTCCTTCTCCATCAGCAGCTTTTCATGCTCGCTCCAGGGCGGGACGGGGAGCCAGCTCACGATTCTCTCGGGTTCATCCGAGTCGCCGAAGAGGCTCCCCTGATTCGCGAACACGGCCATGTCAGCCGCGGCCTTCATGGCCTGGTCGATGTTCCCGAACTGCTTCGCGCGGTCCGGATCGATCGTGTCGAGCGCTCCCGCCTTCACGAGTCCCTCTAGCACGCGCTTCGTGAGCCCGTTGCCGTCGCGCTTCTTCAGCCTCGCGCAAAGGTCGAAAAGATCCGTGAAGGGGCCGTTTTCGCTCCGCTCGGCCATGAGCGACCGGATGATGCCTTCTCCCACGCCCTTGATCGCGCCGAGCCCATAGCGGATCGTCTTCTCGTCAGGCGTCGTGAAGAACCATTCGCTCGCGTTCACGTCAGGCGGCAGGACCCTGATCCCCCGCATCCGGCAGTCCTCGATGAACGTCCGGATCTTTTCCGAATCCGTGAGGATGAGGCACATGTTCGCCGCCATGAAGGCCGCCGTGTGGTGGACCTTCAGGTACGCCGTCTGGTAGGCGACGTAGCTGTAGGCAACCGCGTGGGACTTGTTGAAGCCGTAGCCCGCGAACTTTGCCATCAGGTCGAAGATCTCGTTCGCGACCTTGTCCGGGACGTTGTTCTTCGCGGCTCCCGCGACAAATATCGCGCGGTGTCGGACCATTTCCTGCTTCAGCTTCTTGCCCATCGCGCGTCGAAGGAGGTCCGCGCCGCCAAGCGTGTAGCCGCCGATCACCTGGGCCACCTGCATCACCTGTTCCTGATAGACCATGATGCCGTAGGTCTCGGCGAGCACGGACCCCATCCGGTCGTCGAGGTAGGTGACGGGCTCCTTGCCGGACTTCCGGGCGAGGTACGTCGGGATCATTTCCATCGGCCCCGGCCGGTAGAGGGCGTTCAACGCGACGAGATCCTCGATCCGGTCCGGATGGGCCTGGCGGAGCAGCTGCCGCATGCCCGGGGATTCGAACTGGAAGACCGCGGTGGTGTCGCCTTTCTGGAAGAGCTCGAGCGTCGCCTTATCGTCTGTCGGGATCCTCGGGAGCTCGAAGTGGGTTCCCGGATGAAGCTTGTCGATGTACTCGACGCACTTGCTGAGGATCGTGAGGGTCGTGAGGCCGAGGAAGTCGAACTTCACGAGGCCGACGTTCTCAACGTCGTGCTTGTCGAACTGGCTGATCGTATTCTCTGGCGCTCCGTCCTGGTTGTAGAGCGGGCAGAAGTTCGTGAGCGGGCCGGGCGCGATCAGCACGCCGCCTGCGTGCATGCCGAGGTTCCGCGTGATGCCTTCGAGGGGCTGCGCGTAGCGCATCAGCTCCTGGTACTGCTCGTCCTGCTCGATCGCGTGGCGGAAGTCGGGCTCCATCTCCTTCGCGAGCTCAAGCGTCACGTCCTGCCCCGGTGGCGCGGGGATGAGCTTCGCGAGGTCGTCCACCTTCCCGTAGGGCATGCCGAGCACGCGGCCCACGTCGCGGACAACAGCCTTCGCGCCCATCGCGCCGAAGGTCGCGATCTGGCTCACAGCGTCCGCCCCGTACTTGTCCTTCACATGCTGGATCGTGCGGTCGCGGTTCCACTGGCAGAAGTCCACGTCGAAGTCCGGCATCGAGACGCGTTCCGGGTTCAGGAAGCGCTCAAAGAGGAGGTTGTAGTGGAGCGGATCCATGTCGGTGATGCGGAGCGAGTACGCGACGAGGGATCCCGCGCCGGAACCTCGGCCCGGCCCCACGGGAACGCCGTGGGTCTTGGACCAGTTGATGAACTCCTGCACGATGAGGAAGTAGCCGGGGAACTTCATCTTCTTGATGATCCCGAGCTCGTACTCCAGCCGCTTCAGGTACCGGGGGCGCTGCTCGTCCCTCGTCGCCGGGTCCGCGTACAGGAATTCGAGGCGCTGCTCGAGTCCTTCGTGCGCGAGCTTGTCGATGTAGTCGTCAAGCGTCATCCCGGCGGGGGTCTCGAAATCCGGAAGCTGGGGCTTGCTGAGGATCCCGTCGACATTGCAGCGCTTCGCGATCTCCACCGTGTTCTCGATCGCGCTCGGGATGTCGGAGAAGAGGGTGATCATCTCCTCCGGGGACTTGAGGTACTGGTCCTCCGTATAGTCCCGGGGCCGCCGGGGATCGGCGAGGGTATAGCCTTCCGCGATGCAGACCCGGACCTCGTGGGCGATGAAGTCCTCTTTCTTCAGGAACTGCACCGGATGGGTGGCCACCACGGGGAGCGCGAGTTCGGCCGCGGTCTGGCAGAGGAACCGGACGGCGGATTCGTCCCCGGGGCGCTTCGCGCGCTGGAGTTCGAGGTAGAAGCGCCCCGGGAAGAGCTTTGAGATCCTCTCTGCCGCGCCCTTCGCCTCAAGGGCCTTCCCCTTCGCGAAGAGCGACTGGATTTCCCCGAGCGGGCCTCCCGAAAGCCCGATAAGCCCCTTCGTTCCGTCCCCGCGCATCCATTCCTCGCGGACTTCGCCGCGGCCCTTCACGTTTTTCTGGTTCTCGAGCCAGGCGCGAGTGAGAAGGACGCAGAGGGAGTGGTATCCGTCGTGGTCCATGCAGTAGACGGTCAGCCTGTGGGGGCGGAGGGGCTCACTGTCGTTCGAAATCCAGAGGTCGCAGCCGAGGAGAGGCTTGATCCCGTGCTTGTGGCAGGACTCGTAGAAGCGGACGCTCCCGAACATGTTCATGAGGTCCGTCATCCCGAACGCGCCCGTGCCCCACGCCTCCATCTGCTTTACGGCGGGTTCCAGCCGCACGATGCCGTCGGTGACGGAATATTCCGAATGGAACCGAAGATGAACGAATGAAGGCTGCATGTCTCTCCCGACTTCTTGAACGTTGCTGATTGCGCTTTCTCCCCTTCCAGGGGGACGAGACGGCCCGGGTTCCCCGCCGGGCGCCGGCCGCCGAGGGAACTTCCCGCTTTGGGGGGCGCGGGAAGCGTTTCGCCTAGGCCTTCAGGATTTCTTCGACGCGGCCGAGGACTTCGTCCTCCGAGGGCCATGCGCCTTCGCGGCCGAGCACCACGGCGTCCGGATTCCACGGTCCCGTCCTGTTCGGGTCGGTGACGCCGATCAGCGTGATCTGCCTTGCGCCGACCCCAGCCGCCACGTGGCTGATTCCGGAGTCGTTCGCAACGACGAGCGAAGCGAGCTCGCAGAGGGCGGCATAGTTCCCGAGGGTGGTCGGCGGCAGGATGCGGGCGGACGGGCAGGAGGCCCTCACTTCGTCCACTTCATGTGGCGAGGGGAGGACAAGCGGCGTGCAACCGAGTTTCTTCACGAACCTCGCGAGATCGTCGAAATGCGCCCAGCTCTTCTTCTTGCCGTGATAGAGGCCGCGGGCCACGGGGGCGAGGAGAACGAATCTCCCGGAAACCTGATTGTCGCGGAGTATGTTCCGGGCGCCTGCGCGGTGGCGTGCGAGGAGGGTGAGTCCGAGCCGTGGCTCGGGTTCCGTGCGGGCGGGGGTTCCTCCCCACGCCTCGATCGCCTCGCGCGCCGCGGTGAAGAACCGCTTCACCTCGTGCATCACGCCGGGTTCCGGCACCTTGGTCGCGAGGAGGAATCCGCGGGTGTCCGTCGGGAAGCCCGCGGAGCGCACCCCGGCCAGCCTGAAGAGAAGCGCGGAACCGAATGAATTAGGGAAGAGCATCCCGAGGGGATGGCCTCCGAGGTTTGCCGCGATCTCCCGGGTCCGACCGACGTCGTCGGCCACGTTTCCCTCGATCGGCTCGAACCGCCAGCCCAGGCCGAGCATCAGGTCTTCGGCAAACCGCTTCCCCGTGAGATGGGGCGTGAATCCGCTGTCAGCGAGGAGCTTGAGCGCGGGAAGCGTCATGACGCAGTCCCCGACATGGTTTGGAAGCCGGCAAAGGACAGTCTTAGGCATGGTGTGCAGACGGTGTTGAGGGAAGATGGTTGGCGCCCGGTCCCGAGGCTCGTGCGAACGAGGACGCGGAACCGTTCCCCGTAATGATAACGGCGGGATGCGCTGGGAGGCTTGGGGCAGGTTACTGCCCGGTAGAATACGGGAGCGGCGCCGGGAGGGGGCGGATCCCGCTTTAGGCTGGCCGCTTCGCCCGGGGCCGCAAAAAAGGAGCTTGCACGATGACGATCAAGAGCGACAAGTGGATCCGCCGCATGGCGGAGGATTACGGGATGATCGAGCCCTTCGAGCCCTCGCAGGTGCGCGAGGCGGACGGCAGGAAGATCATTTCCTACGGCACGTCCTCCTATGGCTACGACATCCGCTGCGCGGACGAGTTCAAGGTGTTCACGAACATCAATTCCTCGATCGTCGACCCGAAGGACTTCGACCCGGAGTCCTTTGTCGACGTGAAGCGGGACGTGTGCATCATTCCGCCGAATTCGTTCGCCCTCGCGCGCACGGTCGAGTACTTCAGGATCCCGAGGAACGTGCTTACGATATGCGTCGGCAAGAGCACGTACGCACGCTGCGGAATCATCGTGAACGTGACGCCGTTCGAGCCGGAGTGGGAAGGATACGTGACGCTCGAGTTCTCGAACACAACGCCGCTTCCAGCGAAGATCTACGCGGGGGAGGGGTGCGCCCAGGTGCTGTTCTTCGAAAGCGACGAGCCCTGCGAAACGAGCTACAGGGACCGCCACGGGAAGTACCAGGGGCAGACCGGCGTGACGCTGCCACGCGCGTGACGGAACCGTCTTGGGGTTCCGCCGTAAAAGAGTCAAGTCAGACAAGGAGAAGAGGTTTGTCCGGAGAAAACAGGAAAACAGAAGGCCGCGGCCTGGAGGCCGAACGTCGCCTGGTGCTTCAGGGCGCTTTCGTGAAGGGGCTTGACGGCCTGAAGCTCGTCCGCACCGAGGGAGAGAACGGACTGAAGCTGCTGCGCCGGCTCGTTGCTGCCGACGCGGCAAAGTTCGCGGAGGGCGAGGCGTTCCGCGCCCCGATGCTTTCCGCTTCCGGCTGCGTCATGCAGGAGCTGCGGGTCGCCGTACTCCGGAACGCCTGGGAAGTGCTTTTCTTCCCCGGGAACGCGGACGCCGGTGCCGCCTGGGCGCGGCAGGCCGCGGTGTCGTTCGATGCCGAGGTGAGGATCCTCGAGGGCCGCGCGGGCTTCTGGCTTGGCGGCCCGAAGGCTCGGGAAGTGCTCGCCGCGGCCGGGCTGGAAGCTCCGCGCGAAGGCCGCTTCACCAGCGTTTCCGAATCTTCCCGGATCCTCGGATTCCCCGGGATCTTCCTCGCCGAAGGAACGGCGAAGGAGATCGGGGCGCTCCGGGAGAAGCTTCTCCAGGCGGGCGCTTCGCCGATAGGCGACGAGGCGTGGGAACTCGCCCGGATCAGCTGCGGGATCCCGGAGCCCGGAGCGGAATACGACGAATCCTCTTCCCCGCTTGAATGCGGGCTTGGGGACGGGGTCGACTTTTCGGATCCCTCCCGGGTCTTCATCGGGCGGGCGCTCACCGAGGCCCGTGCCCGGGCAGGAGTCCGGTGCCGCCTCGGCCTGCTCGATCTCAAGGCCGACGCGGAAGCCCAGGACCTGGAGGCTGACCCCGAGACCGAAGTCGAGGGGAACAGCGAGGAGGCCGGGATCATCACTTCCTGGTCGAGGACCGGCGACGGGCGGGTGCTCGCCCTTGCCCTTCTCCCCGCCTCGTCACGGGCGGGCGGCGCGGTCCGCGTCGGTTTTCAGGCGCTGGGCAGGCAGGAGGAGGCTCCCGGCAGGATTCTCCGCCTGCTCTGACCCGCTTCGGATTCGGTGAGGGAAAATGGCTATCAGTGTCTTTGACATCTTCCGGGTCGGAATCGGCCCGTCCTCCTCCCATACTGCGGGCCCGATGCGGGCTGCCGGGATTTTCGTCCGGGCACTTGAGCGCCGTGGACTCCTCGGCCGCACGGCCGGGGTCAGGGTGGAATTCATGGGAAGCCTCGGCGCGACGGGGCGCGGTCACTCGACCGATACGGCGTTTGTGCTCGGGCTCCTCGGCGTGGCGCCCGAGACCGCGGACGTCGACCGGCTGCCGGACTTGCTCCGGGAAGTGAAGGAAAGGGGCGAGATGCTCCTCGCGGGGAAGAAGCTGATTCCCTTTGTCTGGGACCGCGACATACGGTTCAGCCCGGAGAAGGTCGCGAAGTTCCATACGAACGCGCTCGATGCCGTCGCATCTGACGCGGAAGGCCATGAGATCTTCCGCCGCAGGTTCTATTCGGTGGGCGGAGGGTTCGTGGTCCAGGGATCCGAAGCGGATCCTGAAGTTCCGGAAGTTCCCGCTTCCTTCGGGAACGTCGTTCTTCCCTACCGCTACCGCCACATGGTGGATCTCATCGCGTACTCGGGACGCGACGGCCTGAAGATCCCGGAAATCGTCAGGGCGAACGAGCGCGTCTGGAGGACGGACGAGGAAATCGATGCGGCGCTCGACGGCATCTGGCGCGTGATGAAGGAGAACATGGACCGCGGGTTCCGGCGCGAGGGCGCGCTTCCCGGCGCGTACCGGGTGGAACGGCGGGCGGCCGCGATGAAGAGAAGGCTCGAGTCGGGTCCCGGTTCCGCCGATCCGCTCGCGGTCCTCGACTGGGCTTGCGCCTTCGCGTTCGCGGTCGGCGAGGAGAACGCGGCGGGCGGCCGCGTCGTGTCCGCCCCGACTTATGGCTCCGCCGGAGTTGTCCCTGCCGTGATCGAGTACTACAGGCGATTTGTCCCGGGCGCTTCCCCTAAGGGTATCCGCGACTTCCTCCTCACCGCCGGCGCGATCGGGATCCTCTACAAGACGAACGCGTCGATCTCAGGGGCCGAGGTCGGCTGCCAGGGCGAAGTGGGCGTCGCGTGCTCGATGGCTGCGGCGGGGCTCGCGGCGGTGATGGGCGGCAACGCCTACCAGATCGAGAACGCCGCGGAAATCGGCATCGAACACCATCTCGGCCTTACCTGCGACCCGGTCGCGGGCCAGGTGCAGATTCCCTGCATCGAGCGGAACGCGGTCGCGGCGACGCAGTCGATCGTGGCGGCGAGGCTCTCCCTCGGAGGCACCGGGCGTCACTACATCTCTCTTGACGAGGCGATAGAGACGATGAAGGAAACGGGCCGGGACATGTGCAACAAGTACAAGGAGACCAGCACGGGCGGCCTCGCGGTCTGCGTGGTGGAGTGCTGACCGTTCTGCCTGAAGGATTCCTCGACCTGAACAAAAGGGCTCCCCGCGGGGAGCCCTCTTTTTCGAAGGTGCCGAGCGGCCCTCAGACCGCGATCGGCGCCTTGATCGCGGGCCACGGGTTGTAGCCCTCGAACGCGAAGTCCTCGTACCGGTAGTCGAAGATGCTTTCGGGCTTTCTCCTGATCACGAGCTTCGGATAAGCCCGGGGAGTCCGGGAAAGCTGCTCCCTCACCTGGGCGAAATGGTTGAGGTAGATGTGGCAGTCGCCTCCGGTCCAGATGAATTCTCCCGGGAGCAGGCCGCACTGCTGAGCCATCATGTGGGTGAGAAGGGAGTAGCTCGCGATGTTGAACGGCACGCCGAGGAACAGGTCGCAGGAGCGCTGGTAGAGCTGGCAGGAAAGCCGCCCCCCGGCGACATAGAACTGGAAGAGGCAGTGGCAGGGCGGAAGCGCCATGTGCGGGATGTCCCCGACATTCCAGGCGCAGACGATAAGGCGCCGGCTGTCCGGATTCGTCCTGATCTGCCGGATGACGTCCGAGATCTGGTCGATCTTATCGCCGTTCGCCGCCCGCCACGCGCGCCACTGCGCGCCGTAGACCGGACCGAGGTCCCCGTTTTCATCCGCCCATTCGTCCCAGATCGTCACGCGGTTGTCGTGAAGGTACCCGATGTTCGTGTCCCCGGAGAGGAACCAGAGGAGCTCGTGGATGATCGAGCGGACGTGGAGCTTCTTCGTCGTGACGAGCGGGAACCCTTCGGAAAGCGGAAACCTCATCTGGTAGCCGAAGACCGAAACAGTCCCGGTCCCGGTCCGGTCGGTCTTCCGGACGCCGTGCTCGTATACGTGCTTCAGGAGGGTTTCATACTGGTCGTACATGGGGCTGTTCTCCGCCCGCAGGAACCGGCGTGTCCCGAAGGGGAAGGCCGCGGCTGAAGAGGGGGGTCTCTCAGGCGGCAGAGGCTTCTTCCGGGGTTGTCGATGCGGGTTTCACATTTAGAATGGGACCACTGATTTTATGACGACAACCGGGCTGGGGAAAGGCCGCTGCCGACGACGAGGGCTATTCTCCGGACGAGCTTCCTGACAAGAGCTTTCCGCAGGCGTTTTCTCCCCTTTCCGGTTATTGCGGGAAGGGAATTGCCGTGGAAGAGGTATTGATCAACTATTCGCCCCGGGAGACGCGCGTTGCGATTCTTTCGGACGGCGTGCTGCAGGAAATCCACCTCGAGCGCCGGGTTTCGAGGGGACTGGTCGGGAACGTCTACCTCGGGCGCGTCGCCCGGGTTCTGCCGGGAATGCAGTCCGCGTTCATCAACATCGGGCTCGAGCGTACGGCGTTCCTCCACGTGGCGGACATCGTGGAGGCGAGGCAGGGGGAGAAGACTCTTCCGATCGAGCGTGTCCTCCACGAGGGGCAGGCCGTCATGGTCCAGGTGGAGAAGGATCCGATCGGGACGAAGGGCGCGAGGCTTACGACCACGGTGTCGCTCGCCGGGCGCAAGCTCGTCTATCTCCCGAAGGAGCCCCACATCGGGGTTTCCCAGCGGATCGAGGACACGGAACTGAGGGAAAGGCTCCGCGAGGAAGTCGGCAGGCTGAAGCCCGAGACGGAAAAGGGCGGGTACATCGTCCGCACGTCCGCCGAGGAAGGCGCGACGGAGGAGGAGTTCCGGACCGACATGCGCTACCTCAGGCTGCTCTGGGAGCAGATCCAGTACAAGGCGTCGCATCTTCCGGCGCCCTCTCTCCTTTATCAGGACCTCTCGCTCGCGCAGCGGGTCCTTCGCGACATGGTGCACGGGGAGACCGCCGCGATCCGGGTCGATTCACAGGAGACCTTCGCAAGCCTCAGGGACTTCGCCCACACGTTCGTGCCGGCAGCGGAACCGAAGCTCGAGCTCTACCGGGGCGACACTCCGCTCTTCGAGAAGTACCAGGTGGACGAGGAGATCGAGAAGGCGCTGAGGCGCCGGGTCGACCTCAAGTCCGGGGGGTACCTGGTCTTCGACCAGACAGAGGCGATGACGACAATCGACGTGAACACCGGAGGCTACGTCGGAAAGCGCGACTTCAGCTCCACCGTGTTCAAGACGAACCTCGAGGCGGCCCAGACCATAGCCCGGCAGCTCAGGCTCCGGAACCTCGGCGGGATCATCATCATCGACTTCATCGACATGGACAGCGACGAGCACCGAGCGGCGGTTCTCGCGGAGCTCAAGCGCGGCATCGCGACCGACAGGACGAGGATGACGGTGAGCAACTTCACCGAGCTCGGCCTCGTTGAAATGACCCGGAAGCGCACCCGCGAATCCCTTGCCCACATGGTTTGCGAGCCCTGTCCGGTCTGCGGCGGACGCGGGGAGATCAAGACCGCACGCACGGTGTGCTACGAGATCATGCGCGAGATCGTCCGCGAGTGGAGGCAGTACCAGGACGCGAAGGAGTTCAAGATCCTCGCCTCGCAGAGCGTGATCGACATGTTCCTCGAGAGCGAGAGCCAGGCGCTTGAGCTTCTGCATGAGTTCATCGGGAAGCCGGTTTCGCTCCTCGTCGAGCCGGGCTACACCCAGGAGCAGTACGACGTGGTGCTCGCATGACGCGCCGCGAGCCTTTCAGCCTGAGGAGAGCCTGACATGACCGCCGCTGAAACTTTCTACTGGCACGACTACGAGACCTTCGGCCTCTCGCGGGACGAAAGACGCCCCGCGCAGTTCGCCGGTCGCCGCACCGACCTCGACCTGAATCCAGTGGGCGGCGCGGACGTGCTCTACTGCCGCCCTTCGCCCGATTTCCTCCCTTCGCCGGAAAGCTGCCTCCTTACCCGGATCCTCCCCCAGTACTGCGAGGAGCACGGGCTTCCGGAGGCGCGGTTCGCGCACGAGGTGCTTGACCGGCTTTCGGCCCGGGGCACCATCGGCATCGGCTACAACACGATGTCGTTCGATGACGAGGTGACGCGGTTCCTCTTCTGGAGGAACTTCATCCCGCCATATGCCCGGGAGTATGAGAACGACTGCGGGCGCTGGGACCTTTATCCCCTTGTCCTCGCCGTGTGGGCGCTGAGGGGGAAGGGGATCGTGTGGCCGCTCCGGCGCGACTGGATTCCGAGGCTTGAGGAAAAGCGCCTTTTCCATTCCGAGGGGACAGACGAGCCCCTCCAGGGCGTCACGTTCAAGCTTGAGTGCCTCACGGCCGCGAACGGCCTCGCGCACGAGAAGGCGCACGACGCCATGTCGGACGTGGACGGGACGATCGCTCTCGCGAGGCTAATCCGGGACAAGGTCCCGAGGCTGTGGCGATGGGCCTTCGAGCACAGGACGAAGCAGAAGGTCCGCGAGGAGCTTTCCAGCCGCCAGGCAGCGGTCTGGGTCGATCCGCATCTTGGCCAGCAGACGGGGTACCTTCGCTGCGTGGTCGAGATCGGGGCGAAGCCGGGGAACCCGAACGAAGTGCTGCTCTGGGATCTCATGCAGGATCCGGAAGAGCTTTTCGGCCTCTCGGAGGAAGAGCTGAGGAGCCGTCTCGCCGCGAAGGAACGGAAGGGGGCGCCGGTCTATAGCCTTCGGGCGAACAAGGCCCCGTTCGTCTGCGCCGACCTCAGGGTCCTTTCGGACGCAAGGGCAGAGGAGTTCAGGGTCGACAAGGCTCTTGTGGAGAGAAACCTCGGGAAGTTCACTCCGCAGATGATCGAGCGCGTGGCGGCGCTCGTTTCCTCGGCCTTCGCAAAGGACGAGGAGGAGGAAAGGCCCGCCGAGGATGCGGATGACGCTCTTTATTCCGCGGGTTTCCCCTCCTGGCACGACAAGGACACCGTGAAGGAAGTTTCTCTTCTAGGCGGCGAAAAGCTTGCCGAGCGGATCGGTGAAGGAAAGATCTTCTTCGAAAACCCGGTCTACGAGGAGCTTCTCCTCAGGTACCGCGCGAGGAACTTCCCCTGGACCCTTTCCCCGGAAGAGGAACGGCTCTGGAGGAAAGAGGCGGCTGAAAGGCTCGGGACGAAGGTTCCCGGATACGAGGCGAGGCTTGCCGAGCTCGGTGCCGCCGTGCCTGAAGAGGGGAAAAGAATCCTCTCGGCGCTCTTGGATTGGGAAGGCCGTGCGAAAAAAGCCTTCCTCTAGGCTGAACAGCCTATCCTGAAACAGCCCTTTCGCCTAAACTAATTAGGCTAGTCAGGCAAAAAGACAGAACACAGGAAAAAGCAGGCACCGGTCCGAAACTATGTTTCGAGGCGTTGCCCTGCCTTCCATGGAGGTATTCGCGAAAATGTCCCAGAAAGTGAAGATTGGCGTGATCGGCGGGATCCTTCCTGCGGCGGCGCTTGAACTGAAGACCCGGCTCGCTGCCGGCGCGGCCGAAGCCGGCCGTCAGGTCGAGGTGCTCGTGGATTGGGAACCTCCGAGGAACGACGCCCCGGACGAGCTTTTCCGCCTTCGCGACAAGAAGATGCTCGCGCTGGACGCCGCGCTGCGGCTGCAGAAGGCGGGAGCGGACCTGATCCTGCTCCCGTCCGTTGACGTGCAGAAGTTCCTTCCCGAGCTTCAGGTGGAGCTCACGACTCCGGTCGTCGACTGGCTTGCCGCTATCGGTAAGGAAATCGCTTCCCGAGGTGCGAAGAAGGTCGGGGTTTTGAAGACCGCCTGTGCCTTCTGCTCAGCGAGCGCGCATGCGCGTGTCTTCTCGTCTGGCGCGGAACCCGTTCCTCCGACTGAAGAGGCCGAGGCACTTGTCGCCGAAGCCGCCGCTCAAATCCGCGGCGAAGGCGTGACGGAAAAGTCTGCCGGGCTGCTGGAAAAGGCTGCGGGCCTCCTCGGCGCGGTTGACGCGGTTCTTCCGATGGACGAAGCTGCCGCCCTTGCGGCACCCGAGCTCGCCGCGAAGGGAATCCCGGTGATCGACACGATCGGGGTCCTCGCCGCTGCGGCGCTTGTCGCCGCTCCCGCCCCGCTGCCCAAGCCCTTCAAGCTCGGTCTGATCGGCGGCCTCGGGCCGGCGGCGACCGTCGACCTCTTCGACAAGATCGTGAAGGCCACCCCGGCGAAGACCGACCAGGAGCATTTCAAGCTCGTGATCGAGGAGAACCCCCAGATTCCGGACCGGACCGCTTGCCTCCTTGAAGGGAAGACCGATCCGACGCTCGCCCTCTACCACGCGGCGAAGCGGCTGGAGGAGGACGGCTGCGACGCGATCATCATCCCGTGCAACACGGCGCACGCATTTCTTCCCTATATGAAGAGGAGCCTCCATGTGCCGTTCGTCGACATGCAGCAGACGGCGCTCGAAGACATCGCCGCCCGCTTCAAGGAACCGAGGATCGGCCT
Organism: uncultured Sutterellaceae bacterium; assembly: GCA_902797695.1. Lineage (GTDB taxonomy): Bacteria > Pseudomonadota > Gammaproteobacteria > Burkholderiales > Burkholderiaceae_F > Mesosutterella. The sequence goes on along the minus strand of CADBTW010000065.1, from coordinate 72,777 downwards.
GCTCGCGACTTCCGGCACGGTGAAGACCGGCATCTATTCGAGGAAGGCGGAGGCGATGGGCCTGCCGCTCTTCGTTCCGGACGCCGAGAACCAAAAGCTCGTGATGAGCGCGATCTACGGGCCGAAGGGCGCGAAGGCGGGATTCACCGACGGCGTCTGCAGGGACGAGCTGCTGCGCGCGGCGGAGTACCTCGTGCGCGAACACTCCTGCAACGTCCTGATCCTCGGATGCACCGAGCTTCCGCTGATCCTTGACGAAACGGACGAGTTCCCGATCGCGGACACCCGGGTCGCGATCGTTGACCCGACGGCCGTGCTCGGCCGCAAGGTGGCGAAGCTCGCGATGAGCGAGAACCAGAAGCGCGGCACCCGCTAGGAAGCCGTTGGAGGAGGCCTTTCTCCGCAACCATGCAGAGGAAGCGCCTTCCCCGGGATGGGATGAGGCGGACCGGTTGTCTGCTTCCGGCACGGAGATGATCCTGCCTGGAAGACGGAGCGGTTCGCCTTTTTTGTGAGCGAAGGGAGGACGGAATCATGGAAGGCGCTTTGAAGCGTGCGGCATTCATCGGGCTCGGCGTCATGGGCTACCCCATGGCAGGGCATCTCGCAAAGGCGGGGCTTGAGGTCACCGTCTTCAACCGTACCCAGGAAAAGGCGCTCCGCTGGGCGAAGGAGTTCGGGGGACGGGCTGCTGAGACACCCCGGGAGGCGGCATCAGGCGCGGACATCGTCTTCATCTGCGTCGGGCGTGACAAGGACGTGCGCGAAGTGGTCTACGGGGACCGCGGCGCGCTCGCCGGAATGCGGAAGGGCGCGATTCTCTGGGACGACACCACGGACTCGGCGCTCCTCGCCCGAGAGCTTTACGACGCCTGCTCGAAGGCGGGAGTTGGTTTTGTCGACGCCCCGGTATCGGGTGGCCAGTCGGGCGCGGAGAAGGGCGTCCTCACCGTGATGTGCGGCGGGGACGAGGACGTGGTCGAGAGAGGACGTTCGGCCGCGATGGCCTTCTCCTGCGCGGTCACCAGAATCGGCGGCCCGGGTTCCGGGCAGCTTGCGAAGATGATGAACCAGATCTGCATCGCCGGGATCGTGCAGGGTCTCGCGGAAGCCGTGGCCTTCGGGCAGAACGCGGGGCTCGATATCGAAAGGGTGCTCCCGGTGCTCGAAAAGGGTGCGGCCGGTTCCTGGCAGATGACGAACCGCGGAAGCACGATGGCGAAGGGGGAATTCGATTTCGGCTTCGCCACGGAATGGATGAGGAAGGATCTCGGGATCGCTCTCGACGAGGCGAGAAGGAACGGCTCCTCCCTGCCGCTCACCGCGCTTGTCGACCAGTTCTACGGCGACGTTGCGAGCCTCGGCGGCAGGCGCTGGGACACTTCGAGCCTGATCGCGAGGCTTCCGAGAAAGAAGCCCTGATCCTCCTTCCGCCGGAGACGCCGCCGGAGGCGGGTGGGTTGGGCATTCAGATTAGAATCTAGGGAACGTCCGGCGCGAGGACTGCGGAATTGCCGCGTGCCCTGCCCGGACAGTTCCATTACCAGACAAGAACAGAGAAGTCATGGCCGTTGAAAACGAAAAGCCGGCGTCTGCCGGCGCCAATTTCATCCGCACGCTGATCGAGGATGACATCAGGAGAGGTGCTACCAGGCCGCGCAGGTGGTGCGGCCACCCGGCGCCCTACTCCGAGCAGGAAAAGGGCCCGGAGGATTCGGCGGAGATCCGCACGCGCTTTCCCCCGGAACCGAACGGCTACCTCCACATCGGCCATGCGAAGAGCATCTGCCTCAATTTCGGCCTTGCGAAGGAATTCGGCGGCCGCTGCCACATGAGGTTCGACGACACCAATCCCGGGAAGGAAAGCACGGAGTACGTCGAGTCGATCAAGGACGCTGTGAAGTGGCTTGGCTTCAACTGGGAGGACGAGAAGGAGAACAACCTCTACCACGCGAGCTCGTACTTCAAGTGGATGTACGAGTTCGCCGAGTACCTCGTGAAGGTCGGATACGCCTACGTCGACGAGCAGAGCCAGGAGGAAATGCACGCGAACCGCGGAACGCTTACGGAGCCCGGGAAAAATTCCCCGTACCGCGACCGCTCCTCCGAGGAAAACCTCAGGCTTTTCCGCGAGATGAAGGCGGGAAAGCACCCCGAAGGCTCGATGGTGCTCCGGGCGAAGATCGACATGGCGAGCCCGAACGTGAACCTGCGCGACCCGGCAATTTACCGCATCCGTTTCGTTGAGCATCAGGAAACCGGGAACGAGTGGTGCATCTATCCGATGTACACGTTCGCGCATCCGATCGAGGATTCGCTTGAGAACATCACGCACTCGATCTGCACGCTCGAGTTCGAGGACCAGCGGCCGTTCTACGACTGGGCGCTTGAAAGGATCATTCCGGTTCTCCGCGCGCCGCAGTACGAGGAGGCCCGGGCGCTCGTCGCGGAAATGGCGGCCGGGCGCGACGACCGCGCCGGCGCTTTCCTTGAGGCTGCCGTGAAGGCCGAGGGGAAGCTCGGGCAGTCGCAGCCCGAGGAGCGGATGCGGGCACTCTTCAGGGACTCGGCAGCGAAGGGTGAAAAGGTGTCCCCCGACAACGAAGCCGGGCGCGAGGCGTTCGGGCTTCTCCTCGAGCATCCCGAAAACTTCACGCCGCTCCTCCAGTCGGCGCTTGACGTTGTCCGGCCGAACTTCTTCATGCTTTCCCACCAGCACGAGTTCAACCGCCTCAACCTCACGAATGTCGTCCTTTCGAAGCGAAAGCTGATCACGCTCGTGAAGGAAGGGCTTGTGGACGGATGGGACGACCCCCGGATGCCGACGATCGTCGGCATCAGGCGTCGCGGCTACACCCCCGAGTCGATTCGGAGGTTCGTCGAGAACTGCGGCGTTTCAAAGGTTTCGGACAGCTGCATTGATTACTCCGTGCTTGAGAACGCGCTTCGCGAGGATCTCGACTCGAAAGCCGAGCGCCGGATGGCGGTGCTCCGCCCCCTGAAGCTCGTGATCGACAACTACCCGGAAGGGCATGCCGAGGAGATGGAAGCGAGCAACCATCCGAAAAAGCCCGAGATGGGAACGCGGAAGGTGCCCTTCTCGCGTGAACTCTGGATCGAGGAAGGGGACTTCTCTCTTGATCCGCCGAAGGGCTACAAGCGCCTCACGCTTCCTAAGGACGGCTCTGCTCCGAAGCGCGTCCGGCTCCGTGCCGCCTACATCATCGAGCCTGTGAGCTGTGAGCGGGACGCTTCGGGCCGGGTCACGGCGGTTCACGCCCGCTACTTCCCCGAGACGAAGAGCGGCTCCGCCGGCGCCGATTCGATCAAGGCGAAGGCGACGATCCACTGGGTGGACGCGAAGGCTGGCGTCCCGGCCGAGTTCCGGGTCTACGGCCGCCTCTTCGAAGTGGCTCATCCGGATTCGGTGGAGGGCAAGGACTACCGCGAGCTTCTCAATCCTAATTCGAAGGAAGTCCTCAAGGGATTCGTGGAACCCGCGCTTGCCGCCGCGAAGCCCGACGAGAAGTTCCAGTTCGAGCGGAACGGCTACTTTGTTGCCGATCGCGTGGATCACGCGCCGGATCACCCTGTTTTCAACCTTTCCGTTACCCTTAGGGACTCCAAGGGAAAGATGTAAGGACGGCATCGTCCGGAGGCGGCCTCGGCCGGGGCCGCCTTTCGTCAGGAAAGCAAAGCGGATTCCTTCGGGGATCCGCTTTTTTTAAGTAATTTTTGTACCTCTTTATGATTATTTTGTTGATAATTCTTGGGAATTGCCTATAATTTCGGGCTATTCGTCATACCTAATAGGTATTCTGTGCGGACTAGGGAAAGTCCTCGGTTCGCAAATCTGGAGAGAAAATGAAAAAAGCAGTTATCGCCCTTGCTCTCGCGGCAGCCTTCGGCGTTGCCAACGCGGCCCAGGATGCCAGCACGGACATCGTCATCGTCGGAGCCGGCGGTGCCGGCCTTTCGGCCGCAGTCGAGGCCCACGACCTTGGCGCGAAGGTGATCGTGGTTGAGAAAATGGCTTTCCCGGGCGGCAACACGACCCGTGCGGCCGGAGGCCTGAACGCTGCCTCCACACCGCTTCAGCAGGCGAAGGGAACCTACGACAGCCCCGAGATCATGTTCTATGACACGATGAAGGGCGGCCACTGGAAGAACAACCCCGAGCTCGTCCGCTATCTCTCCGAGCACGCGAAGGATTCGGTTGACTGGCTCCTCGCCCTTGGCGCAGACCTCCATGACGTCGGCCTGATGGCCGGCGCGTCGAAGCCCCGCACCCATCGTCCCACCGGCGGCGGCCTCGTTGGCGCCGAAGTGGTCCGCGCGCTCAACGCTGCGGCCGAGCAGCGCAAGATCGACCTCCGTGTGAACACCCGGGCCGAGGAAATCCTGAAGAACGGCAAGGGTGCCGCGGCCGGCATCCGCGTGAAGGGCCCGCAGGGCGAATACACGATCCACTCGAAGGCGGTCGTCATTGCGGCCGGCGGCTTCGGCGCGAACAACGACATGGTCGCCGGGTACGTTCCGCGCCTGAAGGGCTTCTCCACGACGAACCATCCCGGCGCGACCGGTGACGGCCTCCTCATGGCGCAGAAGTTCGGCGCGAACCTGATCGACATGAAGGAGATCCAGACCCATCCGACGGTTGTTCCGAACGGCGGGGAAATGATCACCGAGGCTGTCCGCGGGAACGGCGCCATCCTCGTGAATGCCGAAGGTAAGCGCTTCTATAACGAGCTCGAGACCCGTGACAACGTCTCCGCCGCGATCCTGAAGCAGACCGGCAAGGCCGCTTTCCTCTTCTTCGACTCCGACATGCAGAAGTCCCTGAAGGCAACGAACAACTACATCAAGCAGCCCTACACGGTCACGGGCAACTCCCTTGACGAAATCGCCGCCAAGATGAAGGTTCCGGCCGACGCCCTCAAGGCGACGATGCAGGAGTACGGTGCCGCCGTTTCCGCCAAGGCCGACAAGAAGTTCGGCCGGGCGAGCCTCCCGCGCGCCCTGAACAAGGCCCCGTTCTACGCGATCAAGGTGACGCCGGCAGTCCACCACACGATGGGCGGCATCCAGATCAACGCGAAGACCCAGGTCTTTGACAAGCAGGGCAAGGTGATCCCCGGACTCTTCGCCGCCGGCGAAGTGACGGGGGGAGTCCACGGCGGAAACCGCCTCGGCGGCAACGCCCAGGCTGACATCGTGACCTTCGGCCACGCTGCCGGCGAGCAGGCCTTCATCTACTCCCGCCTCGCGAAGTAAGGAAGCAGGTTTCGGGCAGAACAGGCGCCGCAGGCCGGATTTCTACCAATTACGGTCTACGCGCTGAATGTTAAGAAGTATTAGGGGATTGTTCTGAAGGGTAATCGTCCCTCACATCCCCTCCTGCCCGTATTATGATTAGCACGTCGAAAGGGAAGGGCTGTACGTAGAATGGCAGTCTCCCCCGCAAACACCTGAGAGGCAATGTCCTCTTTATCCATAGGAAGATATACATCATGAAGAAACTGCTCGTTCTGGCTGCCGCCGCTCTTCTCGCCACTGGCGCGAATGCTGCTTACAAGGATGGCACCTACGTTGGTGAAGGCCAGGGCAAGGCCAGCACCATCAAGGCTCAGGTTGTCGTCAAGGGCGGCAAGATCGCTTCCGTGAAGGTCCTCGATCAGAAAGAAACCCCGATGATCTACAAGGGCGCTGAGTCCGGCGTCATCCCGGCCATCGTCAAGGCCAATGGCACGAAGGGTGTTGCCACCGTTTCCGGCGCGACCCTTTCCTCCAAGGGCATCATCGCCGCTGTTGACCAGGCTCTCGCCAAGGCCAAGTAATTCTTTCATTCTGAAAGAACGAAAGTCCTAGAGGCTTGAAAAGGGCGTCCACAAAGGGCGCCCTTTGTTTTTGGAGTTTTTCCGCATGATTTCCCGCCGCCGCCTTCTTTCCTCCCTTCTGCCGCTTGCAGCGGTCGCCTGGTGCCGCGGAAGCGAGGCCCTCCAGCCCGAGGCAGAGGGCTTCGCAGACCGGACGACGTTCTCAATGGATACGGTTGTTTCCTTCCGGGTCTACGGACCGACAGCCGAGCAGGCGAAGAAGTGGATCGACCTCGCACAGGAGGAAATGAACCGGCTCGCCGGGCTGATGACCGTGCATTCCGACGCGAGTCCCCTTCTCGACGTGATCCGGAATTCCGGCCACGAGGTCGAGGTTCCGCAGGAAACCGCAGAGGATGTCAGCGCGGCCCTTACGGTTGCGAGGGACTCGGACGGCGCTTTTGAGCCCACGATCGGGAAAGTGGTCGACGTCTGGAAGATCGGCTTCGGCGGGAAGTCGGTGCCGCCGAAGGAAAAGATCGAGGAAGCCCTGAAGTACGTCGACTGGAAGAAGGTCCGGGTTTCAGAGCGGGACGGGCGGCACTTCATCCGGATCGCCCCGGGGCAGGACATCGACATGGGCGGGATTGCGAAGGGCGACATCGGCACGCGGCTCGCCCGTTACCTCGAGTCGCTCGGGGCGAAGCGCGCGCTCCTCAACCTCGGGGGGAACGTGGTCCTTCTCGGCACGGCGCCCGGCGGAAAGCCCTGGCGTATCGGGCTGCAGCATCCGCGCGAGGAGCGAAACGGCTTCTTCGCGGTGCTCGAGGCAGAGTCGGAATCAGTGATTACCTCCGGCGCTTACGAGCGGAACATCGAGGCGGGCGGAAAGACCTACGGGCACATTCTTTCCCCGAAGACCGGGTACCCGGTGGAGACGGATCTCTCCTCCGTCACTATCGTCGACAGGGACGGCGCCAAGGCGGATGCCTGGTGCACGGCCCTTTTCGCGCTCGGCGGAAAGCGGGCACGGGAGGTGCTCTCCCGAAGGGGGGATCTCAACGCCGTGCTGATGAGTTCGGACTGCACGACGGTCTGGATGACGGAGGGGATCGCCGCACGTTGCGTTGTCACGGATCCCGAAGTGATGGAGCGCGTCGTGATTCCCCGCGGGTGACCGCCGCGCGAGGCCTGAAGACAGAAAAACGGAACAGCCGGGCGTCTGGCGGTTCCGTTTTTTCGATGGGGGTTGCCGTATTTCAGGACCGGTCTTCCTCGGTGAATCCGTTCCGGAGGGGGCCGGACTGGCCCTGCCCCGTGATGATCGCCCGAAGACCCGACGCGTTGAGGATCTGGACGTGCTTCTGGTTCACCTGGATCAGCCCGTCGTGTGAGAAGCGGGACAGGACCCGGCTCACGGTCTCAAGCTTCAGGCCGAGGTAGGAGCCGATTTCCGCGCGGGTCATGCGGAGCACGAATTCGCTCCGGCTGTAGCCGCGAGCCTCGAACCGTTGCGAGAGGTTGAGGAGGAAGGCCGCGAGCCTCTCCTCGGCGTGCATCGACCCGAGGAGGAGGATCACGCCGTGCTGGCGCACGATTTCCCGCGACATGACCCGATGGAAATGCGCCGCCATCACTCGCATCGTGGCGGTGAGGTCGAGGAGCTTCTCATAGGGGATCACGCAGACCTCGGTGTCCTCAAGCGCGATCGCGTCGCAGGAATGCACCTCGTTCGCTATGCCGTCGAGGCCGACCATTTCGCCCGCCATGTGGAAGGCGGTCACCTGTTCGCGTCCGTCGCTCGACATCACGGTGCTCTTCAGGAATCCGAGCCTGATCGCGTAGAGGCAGTCGAAGCGGTCCCCGGCCCGATAGAGCGCGTCGCCGCGCTTCACGCGACGGCGGGTGGTCACAATGTCCTCCATCCGCTCGATTTCCCTCAGCGACATCCTCGCGGGAAGGCACCGCTCCCGCAGGTTGCAGTTAATGCACGATACCCGAAGGGTCGACAAAGGTATGTTAGGAGTCGTCATCAGCCGGAATACCTGGACTTAAGCAAAGTTGAGGCCTCGATCGTCAGGCAGGAGCGGCGTTTGGAAGCGCCGCAGGAACAGGGAGGTAATTCTCATGTAAGTCCCGTCCTGTAGAATGCTCGTGCCTTCGAGGAGGCCTGCGAAGTTTTCCAAATGATAAGCCAAAAGAGGGTCTTTTTGATGCGCATCAAGTAAAGCGCAGGCTCAAGGAACCGGATGCCGGCTTCCCTTCTTGATCGCGACGGACTATTAGGAGATACACCCCATGGACAACCTCGCTTCGAGCGGCGTCGAGCTGCCGGACCTGAGCCTTCTGAAAAAATTCGACATTCCGGCTCCCCGCTACACTTCGTACCCCACGGCGGACCGGTTCCGGCATGACATAACGCCGGAGGACTACGCCGAGGCGCTCCGCGGCAGGAAGTCGTCGAAGAACCAGAAGGCGCTTTCGGTCTATGTCCACATTCCGTTCTGCAGCGACGTCTGCTACTACTGCGGCTGCAACAAGATCGTCACGCGCGACCACGGCAGGGCGACCGAATACCTGGACATGATCGCGAGGGAGGCGGATCTCGCGAAGGACTGCCTCACGGGCGACACCGAGATCGAGCAGCTGCACTTCGGCGGCGGCTCGCCGACCTTCCTCAGCAACGAGGAGCTCGAGCGAGTGATGGGGATCATCCGCGGCCGCTTTACCCTCCAGGAGGGCGGCGAGTTCTCGATCGAGGTGGATCCGAGGTCCTGCGACGCCTCGAAGGTCCGTAAGCTCTTCAGCCTCGGCCTCAACCGGATGAGCCTCGGGGTCCAGGACCTGAACCCCGACGTGCAGAAGGCGGTGAACCGCGTCCAGCCTTATGAGCTCGTGCGCGACACGATGCAGGAAGCGCGGAGCGCGGGCTTCAAGTCCGTCAACATGGACCTTATCTACGGGCTTCCCCTCCAGACGCGCGAGAGCTTCGCGAAGACGATCGAACAGGTGATCGAGCTTTCACCAGACCGCATCGCGCTCTATCACTACGCGCACCTGCCGAACTTCTTCAAGCCCCAGAGGATGATCCGCGACGCAGACCTTCCCTCGTCCCTCACGAAGGTCGGGATCATGTTCGACGCGATCCGGAACCTGACCGCGAACGGCTACCGCTACATCGGCATGGACCACTTCGCGAAGGAAACGGACCCGCTCTCCATCGCGCAGAAGAACGGCACCCTCCAGCGGAACTTCCAGGGCTACTCGACCCGCGCGGACTGCGACATGGTGGCGCTCGGTGCCTCCTCCATTTCCAAGGTCGGCCGCATCTACGCCTGCAACCCGCGCGAGATCGACCCCTACTACGAGGCGATCCGGGCGGGCCACCTCGCGACTGTCCGCGGGTTCCGCCTTTCCGATGAGGACGAGCTTCGGCACTGGGTGATCATGAAGATCATGTGCCAGTTCGAGGTGAGGAAGCAGGAGGTTGAGGAGCGCTTTGGAGTGAGCTTCGATGAGACCTTCGCCTGGGAGCTGAAGCACCTCGCGCACTATGAGAAGCACGAGCTGGTCGAGCTTCACCCGGATCGCATCGTGGTGAGCCCGAAGGGAAAGATCTTCGTCCGGGCGGTGGCGATGCAGTTCGACCGGTACCTTCGCGAGTCGGACCGCGCGGGCGGCTATTCGACGATCGCCTGACGCGCTTCCCTGCGGCCGTTTCCCCCGTCGTTTTCCGGACGGGGCCGCACGCTCTCTCCCTCGGAGAGACTGAGTCGGTTCTTCCCGCCCGGGCCGGCCGCCCGGGATCCCGGGCTGTTTGCCCGGTGTTTTCCATGGGGTAGAATGACCCAATTTGCTAATGCTTCTGAATATTCAGGATTGAGCGGAAAGAACTTTCTCCGCCCACTGTTCGGGAATTTTCAATGAGATACATGACAGCTTCGGAGATCAGGAATACCTATCTCCAGTTCTTCCGCAGCAAGGGCTGCACGATTGTGGCTTCGAGCCCTGTTGTTCCGGAAGACGATCCCACGCTCCTCTTCACGAACGCGGGCATGAACCAGTTCAAGAACTGCTACCTCGGAATCGAGAAGCGCGCCTACACCCGCGCGACGACGAGCCAGAAGTGCATCCGCGCAGGCGGCAAGCACAACGACCTCGACAACGTCGGCTACACCGCCCGCCACCACACGTTCTTCGAGATGCTGGGGAACTTCAGCTTCGGCGACTACTTCAAGGAAGAGGCGATTCCGTGGGCCTGGGAATTCCTCACCAAGGTGCTCGAGCTGCCTGCCGAGCGCCTTTGGGTGACGGTCTACATCGACGACGACGAAGCCTACGACATCTGGAACAAGAAGATCGGCGTTCCCGCTGAGCGCATTGTCCGCATTGGCGACAACAAGGGCGGGAAGTACATGTCCGACAACTTCTGGATGATGGGCGACACCGGCCCCTGCGGCCCGTGCTCCGAGATCTTCTTCGACCGCGGCCCGTCCGTCCAGGGCGGCCCTCCGGGAAGCAAGGACGAGGACGGCGACCGGTACCTCGAGGTGTGGAACCTCGTTTTCACGCAGTTCAACCGCGACGCTTCCGGCAAGATGAACCGCCTCCCCCACCCGAACATCGATACGGGCATGGGGCTTGAGCGCATCGCGTCCGTGATTCAGGACGTCCCGACGAACTACGACATCGACCTCTTCAAGAACCTCATGAAGGCGGCGAAGGAAGCGGTCGAGAAGGCCGGCGCGAAGGACGTCGTTCCCGGAACCCCGTCCCTCAAGGTGATCGCCGACCACATCCGCGCCTGCTCGTTCGCGATCGCCGACGGCGTCGTCCCCGGAAACGAGGGCCGCGCCTACGTGCTCCGCCGCATCTGCCGCCGGGCGATCCGCCACGGCTACAAGCTCGGCGCCCGCGAGCCGTTCTTCTACACGCTCGTCGCGCCGCTCGCGGCCGAAATGGGCGACGTCTATCCCGAGCTGCACCACCCGAACATCGCCGCCGTGATCAAGGCCGAGGAGGAACGCTTCTTCCTCACGCTTTCGAAGGGCATGGAGATCCTTGAGGACGCCATCGCGAAGACGACGAACGGCGTGCTCGACGGCAGCGTGGTCTTCAAGCTCCACGACACGTTCGGCTTCCCTGCCGACCTCACGGCTGACGTCTGCCGCGAGAAGGGGATCAAGGTCGACACCGAGGCGTTCGACCGTGAGATGGAGGAGCAGAGGGCGAAGGCCCGCGCTTCCGCTAAGTTCAAGATCGCCGCGGGCCTCGTCTACAACGGTCCGGCGAACGAGTTCCGCGGCTACGGCGAGCTGAAGACCGAAGGCTGCAAGGTGATCGGCCTCTATAAGAACGGGACCGACGTGAAGGAAGCCGAGGCGGGCGACGATGCCGTCATCGTCTTCGACAAGACCCCCTGCTACGCTGAAATGGGCGGCCAGGTCGGCGACCAGGGCGTCGCCGAGAACGCGACGACCCTCGCGAACATCCTCGACACGATCACGATCAAGAAGTCCGTCTTCGGCCACTCCGTCCACATCCATGAGGGCACGGTGAAGCTCGGCGACGTGTTCACCGTGGCGGTCGACGCCGGCCGCCGCGCCGCGATCGCCCGCAACCACACCGCGACCCACATGATGCACAAGGCCCTTCGCGACGTCCTCGGGAAAGCCGTTGCCCAGAAGGGCAGCCTGCAGACCCCGGAAGTGACCCGCTTCGACTTCACGAGCGACCATCCGCTCACGAAGGAGCAGATCGCCGAGGTCGAGCGGCTCGTGAACGAGGAAATCCTCGCGAACGTCCTGGTGCAGACCGAGGTGATGCCGATCGAGGAAGCGAAGAAAACCGGAGCCGAAATGGAGTTCGGCGAAAAGTACGGCACCGAGGTCCGCGTCGTGACCGCCGGCAGCTCGAAGGAGCTCTGCGGCGGCACGCACGTTGCCCGCACGGGCGACATCGGCAGCTTCAAGATCGTGTCCGAAGCCGGCATTTCTGCCGGTGTCCGCCGCATCGAGGCCGTGACCGGCATGAACGCCCTCAGGTTCACCCAGGAAAAGGCCGCGCTCGTTTCCGGGCTTCTTGCCGACTTCCGCGGCGTGAAGGAGTCCGAGCTCGTCGAGAAGGTGGCTTCGACCCAGGACCAGATCCGCGAGCTGCAGAAGGAAGTGGAATCGCTTCAGGAGAAGCTCGCCACCCAGGCCGGTGCGGGGCTCTCCGAGAAGGCGAAGGATGTCGCCGGGATCAAGGTCCTTGCCGTCGCCATGAAGGGAGCGGACGCGAAGGCGCTGCGCGACACGGCCGACAAGGTCCGTGACAAGCTCCAGAGCGCCGTGGTGGTGCTTGCCGCGACCGGCGGCGAGAAGCTGCAGATCTGCGCAGGGCTTACCCCCGACCTCGTGAAGCGTGGCCTGAAGGCGGGCGAACTCGTTAAGTTCGTCGCGGCGCAGGTCGGCGGGAAGGGCGGCGGGAAGCCGGACTTCGCCATGGCGGGCGGCTCGGACGCCGCCGCTCTCCCGAAGGCTCTCGAATCCGTCGAGGGCTGGGTGAGGGAACATGCCGAATAACGCCATCGCGTTCGACCTCTCGATCGAGGTCGACGGGAACTGCCCCGAGCCCGTCCTGAAGAGCGCCCATGCGCTCCGGCGGATGGAGCCGGGCGCGGTGCTCCGCGTTTCCTGCCTGGATCCTGTTTCCGTGAAGGACCTCGCGGCCTTCTCGAAGCAGACCGGGAACGCGCTCCTCGGGCAGTGCGAGGAGCGTTCCGGAGACTCGGTGCGCTACGTGCATTTCCTGAAGAAAAGGGGGTAGCAGGCGGGAAGCGCCTGCTTCCTTGGAGGGATCCCGGAGCGGTTCGCCCCGGGTTTTTTTATCCCTTCGCCACGGCCGAAAAAACCTTTCCATGCCACTGCCGATTCAGGCAGACATCAAAAATGGGGACACATTCGTTTTTCGCCCATGTCCTTGGAAGGCCCCTGAAGCCCTTCCCGCAGGCCTTTTCCCGTGAATCGCGGGAGGGTGTTGAATCCCCTTATCTGTTAAAATAAAAGCTTCCTTGTAACAAGTGTTCCGGAAGCCTTCGGAAGGCATTTCCCCTCTCCCAGGCAGGCTTTCCCGGTTCCCGATTTCCCAGGCAGCGAATGGCAGAAGAAACCAAAGAAGGCTCGGGCGCAGCAGCCCCGGACGGCCTTGTCTCGAAGCTTGACGAAGACATCCATCAGGTCAACATCTCCGACGAAATGGAGGAGGCGTACCTGAACTACTCGATGAGCGTGCTGATCGGGCGCGCCCTCCCTGACGCCCGCGACGGCTTCAAGCCCGTGCACCGCCGCGTGCTCTACGCGATGTGGCGCCTCGGAAACCGCCACGACGTTCCCTACAAGAAATCGGCCCGCGTGGTCGGGGACGTGATCGGCAAGTACCATCCGCACGGCGACACGGCGGTCTACGATACGATCGTCCGCATGGCGCAGCCCTTCTCGCTCCGCTATCCGCTGGTCGACGGCCACGGGAACTTCGGCACGATCGACCGCGACCCGGCGGCCGCCATGCGCTACACCGAGGTGAGGCTCTCCCGGATCGCCGAGGAAATGCTCACCGACATCGATCGCGACACGGTCGACATGACGCCGAACTTCGACGGCACGGAGCTCGAGCCGAGCGTCCTTCCGGCCCGCTTCCCGCAGCTGCTCGTGAACGGCAGCCAAGGCATCGCGGTCGGCATGGCGACGAACATCCCGACGCACAATCTGAACGAAACGATCGACGCCTGCCTCTACGAGCTCCATCATCCGGACGCCTCTGTCGAGGACCTGATCCGCATCCTCCCGGCGCCTGACTTCCCGACCGGAGGCATCATCTTCGGCCTGAAAGGGGTCCGCGAGGCCTACCGCACGGGTCGCGGCTCCATGCTGATTCGCGCGAAGATGCACGAGGAGACGGACGACAAGGGGCGCACCTCGCTCATTGTGGACGAGATCCCCTACATGGTGAACAAGGCCGAACTCATCAAGAAGATCGCCGGCCTCCGGAACGAGAAGAAGATCGAAGGCATCACGGACCTCCGTGACGAGTCCTCCAAGGACATCCGGATCGTGATCGAGCTGCGGCGCGACGCCCACCCGGAAGCCGTCCGGAACAATCTCTTCAAGCTGACCGAGCTCCAGACGACGTTTGGCATCAACATGGTCGCGCTGCTTGACGGGCGGCCCCAGCTCCTCAACCTGAAGCAGCTGGTCGACGCTTTCATCGGGCTGCGGCGCGAGGTGGTGACCCGCCGCACCCGCTTCCTCCTCCGCAAGGCCCGTGCCGACGGCCACCTGCAGGAAGGCCTCGCGATCGCTCTCGCGAACATCGACGACTTCATCGAGATCATCAAGGACTCCTCGGACCGTGCCGAGGCCTCGTCCCGCCTGATGGGCCGCGGCTGGGAAGCGAAGGTCGTGAAGGAAATGATCGCCTCGGTTTCGGGGAACTACACGGACTACCGCCCGCAGGACGCCGATCCTGACAGCGGCTTCCGCGCGGACGGCCTCTACTGGCTTTCAAAGACCCAGACCGAGCGGATCCTCGACATGCGGCTGCAGACCCTTACCGCGACGCAGCAGGAAAGCATCGTCGCCGCGTACCGCGAGCTCTGCCGCCAGATCACCGACTACCTCGACATCCTCGCGCACGACGAGCGCGTCGTGAAGATCATCTCGGACGACCTGCTCTACATCCGCGAGAAGTACGGCGACGTCCGCCGCTCCCAGATCGACCAGTCGGGAGATCCCGACTTCGACGAGCTCGACCTCATCCCGAAGCGCGACCTCGTCGTGACGATGAGCCGCGACGGGTACGTGAAGAGCCAGTTGCTCTCCGACTACCGAGCCCAGATCCGCGGCGGAAAGGGAAACAATTCCGGGAAGCTTCGCGACCAGGACGCGGGCGCCCAGCTGATCGTCGCGAGCACCCATGACCACATCCTTTGCTTCACGAACCTCGGCCGCCTGTACCTGATCGACCACGCCTTCCGCGTGCCGTCCGGGTCCGCGAGCGCCAAGGGCCGCCCGATCCAGAACTTCGTTTCGCTCCAGCAGTACGAGCAGGACGACGGCAAGGGCGGCAAGGAGAAAGTGCTTGAGCGCGTGACGAAGATCCTTCCGATCCCGACGCCGGACGACACACACTGCGTGTTCTTTTCCACCGCCCGCGCTCCTGTCCGGGCTCAGCTCCTCCGCCTTGCGAGGAACGAGGTGAAGCTCGGGGAAGTGCCGCTCGAAGTCCGGGAGCAGGTCCGCGCGAGCGTCAAGGCGGACATCGAGGAGCTTGCCGGGATGACGCAGGAGGCCTGGGGAGCGGTCTACGCGAACGCCCTCCCGAACCGGGTTCAGGCGAAGCTGAAGGAGCTCGCGCGCTGGGATTCGGGCGAAGGGGAAGAGTCGGGCACGGAGCAGAAGGGCACGAAGACCTGGAGCCAGATCCAGATGGCGGATCTCCCGGAGGAGGTTCGGACCCAGGCGAAGGCGCTTTTCGAAGCCTCGCTTTCCGATCTCGCCGCCCAGCGCGGCCCGGAATGGGACGCGGAAACCCTCGGCGACCTTCCGGAATCCTCCCGGAGCCTCGCCCGCGAGGCCTTCAGGACGTCGCTCCTCAGCGATTTCGCCCGCACGCACTACGTCTTCTTCGCGACCCAGAACGGCGTCGTGAAGAAAGTGCCGCTCACGGAATTCTCGAAGATCCAGGCTGCAGGCACCGCGGCCCTCTCGCTTGACAGCGGAGACGTGCTGGTCGGCGTCGACCTAACGGACGGCAACCACAGCGTGATGCTTTTCTCGGATGCCGGGAAGGCGGTCCGGTTCGACGAGAACGACGTGAGGGCCATGGGCCGCGCAGCCCGGGGCGTCGGCGGCATGAAGCTGAAGCCCGGCGACAAGGTGATCGCGCTCCTCGTCGCGAACGATGACGAGGGGAAGATGGTCCTCACGGCCTGTGAGAACGGCTACGGGAAGCGGACCGAAATTGCGGAGTACACGCTCCACGGCCGCAACACCCAGGGCATCATCGCGATCGGCACTTCAGAACGGAACGGACGCGTGGTCGGGGCGTGCCTTGTGGGCGAGGAAGACGACGTGATCCTGCTCTCGAGGAAGGGAAAGCTCGTCCGCACGCCGGTGAAGGACATCCGCAAGTGCTCGCGGGGAGCCCAGGGCGTGAAGCTGATCGACGTGGATACCGACGACAATGCCCTCGTCTCCCTCACGCCGGTCACGGACCAGGGCGAAGGCGATGCCGAGGCCGAAGCTGTCCCCGGCGCGCCGGAATCGGCTCCCGGCGCGGAGGAGCCCTCGGGCTCGTAATCGCACGGGCAGTTCTCCCGAGGCAGGCTCTCCCGCCTCGAGGATAAGATAGGAGGGAGGCGGCCCGAAGCTGCAGGAAAACAGGCCGCCTCCCTTTTTTCAACTTTTTCTTGGAGCCCGACCGCAATGAGCCGCTGCTACAACTTTGCTCCTGGTCCCTCTACGCTTCCGCTTCCGGTTCTGGAACAGGCGCGGGACGAACTTCTCGACTTCAGGGGCACAGGCTGTTCCGTGATGGAGCTGAGCCACAGAAGCCGGGAGTTCACCGAGGTCCACAACGAGACCCAGGCGCTGCTGCGCGAGCTTCTCGGGATTCCCGCCGAGTATGACCTTCTCCTCATGCAGGGCGGAGGGCACATGCAGTTCTCCATGGTGCCGCTGAACCTCCTCGGAAAGGGGAACGTCGCGAGCTACATCGTGAACGGCACCTGGTCCAGGAAAGCCGCGGCCGAGGCCGCGCGGTTCTGCACCGTCCATGTAGCGGCGGAGAACCCCGGGGTTGCGGCTCCTTCCCAGGACGAGCTTCGGATCGATCCCCGGTCCTCCTACGTCTACTACTGCGACAACGAGACGGTGCACGGGGTCGAGTTCGGCTACGTTCCCGAAACCGGCGGCATTCCGCTCGTCGCCGACATGTCGAGCAACATCCTTTCCCGTCCCTTCGACATCCGCCGCTTCGGCGCGGTCTGGTTCGGGGCGCAGAAGAACTTCGGCATCGCCGGGCTCGCGATCGCCGCCGTGCGCCACGACCTCATCGGGAACGCCCCGGACAGCTGCCCGGTGATGCTCAACTGGAAGAGCTATTCAGACAAGAACTCGATGCTGAACACGCCGCCCACGTTCGCGATCTACATCGCGAACCTTGTCTGCCACTGGATCAAGCGGGAGGGCGGGGTGAAGGAACTCGAGCGGCGTGCATCTGTCCGTTCAAAGCTGCTTTATGACGCGATCGACGGTTCCGACGGGTTCTATTTCGGGCGCGTGGAGAAGGAAAGCCGCAGCAGGATGAACGTGACGTTCTGGCTTAAGGAGGACGCCCTTTCCGGCCTCTTCATCGAGGAGGCGGCTAAGGAAGGGCTCCGCAACATCAAGGGGCACCGGAGCATCGGCGGCATGCGAGCCTCGGTCTACAACGCGATGCCTGTCGAGGGAGCGCGGGAACTCGCCCGGTTCATGAACGACTTTGCGAGGCGCCATGGCTAGCGAGAAGTCCGAGCCCGGGCTGCAGGACCTCCGGCAGGAGATCAACCGGATCGACGGAGACATCGTCCGGCTCATTGACGAGCGGGCACGGGTCGTGAGGCAGGTCGGCGAACTGAAGAAGCATTCCGGGGCGCCGGTCTTCCGGCCGGAGCGGGAGAACGTCGTGCTCAAGCGGGCGGCAGACGCTTCGAAGGAGCTCCCCGCCGCCTCCGTCCACGCGATCTTCAGGGAAATCCTGTCCTCCTGCCGGGCCCTTGAGGAGAAGCTCCGCGTCGCCTACCTCGGACCGCGCGGCACCTTCAGCGAGATGGCGGTCCTCAGCCGCTTCGGCTCGGCCGTGCGCACGGAGCCCTGCACCAACATTCCTGACGCCTTCAGGATGGCGGAGAACCGCAGGGCGGACTACGCGGTCGTTCCGATCGAGAACAGCACGCAGGGCACCGTGTCGATCACATTCGACCAGCTTCTTTCCACCCCCCTCACGATCGTGGGCGAGGTCTCGGTCCCCGTGATCCACAACCTGCTCACGAAGAATGGGACACTCGAGGGAATCCGCCGCGTGGCGGCGCACCCCCAGGCGCTTGCCCAGTGCCGGGGCTGGCTCTCCGAGCATCTTCCCGGAGCCGAGCTCTCGAGCGTTTCAAGCAACGCCGAGGGCGCGAGGCTCGCGTCGCTCGACCCGGCGACAGGCGCGATCGCAGCGCTCCGCGCGGCGGACATCTACGGGCTTGAAGCCGCGGCCGAGGGCATCCAGGACTGGGCGGGGAACCGGACCAGGTTCCTCGTGCTCGGGCACGAGGCGACTCATCGGAGCTCCCCCCCGCTCCGCGACAAGACGACGTTCGAGTTTTCCGTCCGGAACAAGGCGGGCGCGCTTTTTGAAGTGCTCGAGCTGCTCGCCCGGGAGCACGTGTCGATGACGCATCTCGAGAGCCGCCCGGCCCGGAACGGGGCCTGGGAATACAATTTTTTCGTCGACGTCGAAGGCCATATCGAGGACGAACCGGTGAGGAAGGCGCTGTCAGCCGTGAAGGAGAACAGCGCGATCTTCAAGTTTCTCGGCTCCTACCCTGCGGCGGAGTGACTCTCCTCGGAACACGAACCAGACATAAGAAGGAATATTCACCTCCATGGCAGAACAACTCAGGGCACCGGCCTTCATCCGGCAGATCGAGCCCTACCGGGCAGGAAAACCCATTACCGAACTCGCGCGCGAAAAGGGCTTCGACCCGAAGCGGATCCTGAAGCTCGCGAGCAACGAGAATCCGCTCGGGGTTCCCGAGTCCGCCCGGAAGGCCGCGGCTGCCGCGATCTCGGGCGCGAACATCTACCCGGACGGGAACGCTTACGCCCTGAAGTCCGAGATCTCGAAGCGCTTTGGGGTTCCGATGGATTGGATTGTGATCGGGAACGGCAGCGACGAGCTGATGGGACTCACCTGCCAGGCGCTTCTCGAGCCCGGGATGAAGACGGTCTTCAGCCAGTACTACTTCTCGGTCTACGAGATCGACACGCACGCCTGTGGGTCGACCCCCGTGATCGTTCCGGCGAAGGGCTTCGAGATCGACCTCGACGCGATTGTCCGTGCGATCGACGAGAAGACCCGGATCGTCTTCCTCACGACCCCGAACAATCCGACCGGGCTCACGCTTTCGGAAAAGGACGTGGTGTCGTTCCTCGAGCGCGTTCCCCCGTCCGTCACCGTGGTGCTTGACGAGGCGTACTGCGACTTCGTCCCGAAGGAGGAAAGGCTTGACTCGATCGGCCTGCTGGAGCGCTATCCGAACCTCATGGTCGCACGCACGTTTTCCAAGGCCTATGGCCTCGCCGGGTTCCGCTGTGGTTTCGGCATCTGCGCGGGCGAGCTCCCCGAGCTCATCAACCGCATCCGTCCGCCGTTCAACTGCAACACGGTCGCGCAGGCTGCGGCTGCCGGGTGCGTCTCCGACGACGCGTTCCTCGAGCGCGTCTACGAGATGAACCTGAAGGGCGTGGCGCAGCTTGAGGAGGCTTTCTCCAGCCTCGGGCTCCGCTTCATTCCGACAAAGAGCAACTTCATCCTGGTTGAAATCGGAAAAGGGGCGGCGGCGCTGAACGAGGCGCTCCTCTCCCGCGGGATCATCATCCGCCCGTGCGCGAGCTTCGGGCTTCCCGAGTGGATCCGTGTTTCGGTCGGCACCGGCGAGCAGAATGAGCGGTTCATTGAAGCCCTCCGCGAGGAGCTTCCCGCCGTTCGTGCTGGCAACTGAGGAAGGAGCGTCAGGGCGTGAAGCTCGCAGTAATTGGCATGGGGCTCATGGGCGGCTCCGCCGCCCTCGCCATGAGGCAGGCTGGAGTGGTGGACAGCGTCGTCGCCTGCGACCTGAATCCGGATGAAATCCAAACGTCGATCGAACTCGGAATCGCTGACGAGGGCACACAGGACGTCCTCGAGTCGGTCCTGGGCGCGGATGTCGTGATGGTGGCGACACCCGTGATGACGATGGAGGCAATCTTCAGGCAGGCGGCGCCAGGCCTCGGGGACGGGGCCGTCATCACCGATGTCGGTTCCGTCCGTGGTGCGGTGCAGGAGTCGGCTAGCCGGGCGCTCGGGAAAAAGTTCTGCCGCTACGCGCCCTGCCACCCGATCGCGGGGGGCGAGAAGCCCGGCGTCCGATACGCGAACCCCGGGATGTTCAGGGGCAAGAACGTGATCAGCACGTCAGGCCTCTGGGCGGACCGCGACGCCGTGGAACGGATGGAAGGGCTCTGGAAGGCGTGTGGCGCGAACATAATCCGGATGACTGCAGAGCGGCATGACGAGGTCTTCGCCACGATGAGCCATCTTCCGCACGTGCTCTCGTTCGCCTTCGTGAAGATGGTGACGGAGAGCAGGAATCCGGATGAGCTTCTCAGGATGGGCGGGACGGGGTTCCTTGACTTCAGCCGGATCGCGGCGTCGAGCCCTGTCATGTGGCGCGACATCTGCCTCACTAACCGCGAGGCGATTTCCCGCGGCCTCAGGCGGTATCGCAGGGAACTGGAACGGTTCCAGAAGGACATCGACGAAGGGAACGCCGACCGGCTGGTCGCCGAGTTTGCCCGCGCCGCGCAGGCGAGGCGGGGGCTTGGCCCCGGGCCGAAGGGAAAGAAATGATGCTGGAAGACCAGGACTGCCTGAAGCTTTTTCCGATCCGATCCGCCCGGGGAACCGTCAGGCTTCCGGGCTCGAAGTCCATTTCCAACCGTGCGCTGCTCCTCGCTGCGCTTTCTGAAGGGACGTGCCGCCTGCAAGGCGTGCTCCGCGCGGACGACACCGGGCGGATGCTTGACGCGCTGCGGACGCTCGGCGTTGAGGTGCTGGAGGATCCCGGCGACCCGACATCCTTTGCCGTGACAGGCTGCGGCGGCCGCTTTCCGGTTCGCAATGCGGACATTTTCCTCGGGAACGCGGGAACCGCTGCGCGGCCTCTTACCGCGGCTCTCGCCCTTCAGGGCGGCAGCTACAGGCTTGACGGCGTTGCCCGCATGCGCGAGCGACCGCTCGGGGATCTCCTCGCGGCGCTCCGGATGCTCGGCTGCACGATCCGGTGCACCGGGCGCGAGGGATATTTTCCGATCGAGGTCGGGGAGAGGGTTCGCGGGGGGGGGCCGGAGGAGTGCAGCGTCTCGGGCTCTGTGTCAAGCCAGTTCCTCACTTCGCTTCTCATGTCCGCCCCTGTTTACTCTGGTGAAGGCGGAATGCGGATCCGCGTGGAGGGCGAGCTGATTTCCCGGCCCTACGTCGCGATGACGCTGAAGCTGATGGAGCGGTTCGGCGTCAGGGTCGTTGAGAAGGACGGGGCCTTTTCCGTGCCTCATGGCTCGTACCGCCTCTCGTCTCCCTTCTCGGTTGAGGGCGACGCATCCGGCGCCTCGTACTTCCTCGCGCTCGGAGCGCTCGCCGGGGGGCCGGTCCGCGTGACCGGGGCGGGCCTCGATTCGATTCAGGGCGACACGGCGTTCGCCCGGGTGATCGAGCGGATGGGCGCAAGGGTCAAATGGGGATCCGACTGGATAGAGGCGAGCGCGCCTGAGTCCGGACGGCTCCGGGGGATCGAGGCGGACTGCACCGCCATCCCCGATGCGGCGATGACGCTCGCCGCCATGGCACTCGGCGCCGAAGGGGAAACCGTTCTCACAGGGATCGGGTCCTGGCGCGTGAAGGAAACGGACCGGATCGCCGCGATGGAGGCCGAGCTCGCGAAATTCGGCGCAAGGGTAGCGTCAGGGCGGGATTATCTCCGGATAATTCCTCCCGTAACCCTTCAACCGGCACGGGTTCGAACTTACAATGACCACCGTATGGCCATGAGCCTCTCGCTCGCCGCCTGTTGCGGAGTCGAGGTCGAGGTGCTTGACCCGGGATGCGTCTCGAAGACGTTCCCGGACTATTTTGAAAGGCTTTCGGGGCTGGTGGAATTGGATATGCCGCCGGAAGGCCGTTAGGTTTCATTACTTTCAAGGGGTTTTCTGATGGCAGAGCTGAATGGGAAGGTCCCCGTCATTACTATTGACGGTCCTACGGCGAGCGGCAAGGGCACTGTCGCTTCCCGGGTGGCGGAGGCGCTCGGCTTCCACTACCTCGACTCCGGCGCGCTTTACCGCGTTGTCGGCCTCGTCTGCCTGAGGAACAACGTGCCGCTGGACGACATGGCCGCGGTCACCGCCCACGCGATGGCGATCAAGCCCCGGTTCGCCGGCGGCCGCGTGACGCTGGGTACCGAGGACATCACGGCCGCGATCCGGACCGAGGAAGTCGGCCAGGCCGCTTCGCGCGCGGCTGTCATCTCCTCAGTCCGTGACGCCCTCGCGGAGCTTGAGAAGAACGCCCGGAGGGCTCCGGGCCTCGTCGCCGATGGCCGGGACATGGGTTCGGTCATCTTCCCCGACGCGCCTCTCAAGGTCTTCCTCACCGCGAGCGCGGAGGCCCGCGCGCATCGCCGCTATAAGCAATTGATCGAAAAGGGGCTTGATGTTAAACTTAGCGACCTTGTTTCCGAGATGAAGGAACGCGACCTTCGGGACATGCGCCGCGCGCACGCGCCTCTCGCTCCTGCTGAAGGAGCCCGCATCCTCGACTCCTCGTTCCTTACCATCGAGGAAACCGTTGAAAAAGTCCTCTACTGGTGGCTTGAATGCACGAAGCGCTAGAAGCGCCGTGCAGAGATCCTGAAAATAGAGGAAAATAAAATTTTTCTGCAGTACCGGTTGCAGCAGGCGGGCGGGGTGCCCGCCTTCTGCGTTTATTTTTTTAACTCCGCCCCCGCGCAATAACGCGCCCGGGCGTGCCAACTTTTTTTCATGTCCAACACTGAAGAAACCAAAAACACCGAGTCCTTTGCCGACCTTTTCAACCAGAGCCTCGCCGCGCAGGAAATGCGCCCCGGCGAAGTGATCTCTGCTGAAGTCGTTCGCGTTGACTACAACTTCGTCGTCGTGAATGCCGGCCTCAAGTCCGAAGCCTACATTCCGCTCGAGGAGTTCAAGGACGACCAGGGCAACGTTACCGTGAAGCCCGGCGATTTCGTCTCCGTCGCGATCGAATCCGTTGAGAACGGCTACGGCGACACGATCCTTTCCCGCGACAAGGCGAAGCGCCTCGCCGCCTGGATGAACCTCGAAAAGGCTCAGGAATCCGGTGAACTGGTTACCGGGACGATCACCGGCAAGGTGAAGGGCGGCCTTACGGTCATGACGAACGGCATCCGCGCGTTCCTCCCGGGCTCCCTCGTCGACACCCGTCCTGTCCGCGATACGACCCCGTACGAGGGCAAGACCCTTGAGTTCAAGGTGATCAAGCTCGACCGCAAGCGCAACAACGTCGTCGTTTCCCGCCGCGCCGTGCTCGAGGCGAGCATGGGCGAAGAGCGTGAAAAGCTGCTCGCCACCCTGAAGGAAGGCGACATCGTCAAGGGCGTCGTGAAGAACATCACCGACTACGGCGCGTTCGTTGACCTCGGCGGCATCGACGGCCTGCTCCACATCACCGACCTCGCCTGGCGCCGCGTGCACCATCCGAGCGAAGTCGTTCAGGTTGGCCAGGAAATCGAGACCAAGGTCCTCAAGTTCGACCGCGAGCGCGCCCGCGTCTCCCTCGGCCTGAAGCAGCTCGGCGAGGATCCGTGGATCGGCATTTCCCGCCGCTATCCTGCCGGCACCCGCCTCTTCGGCAAGGTCACGAACATCACCGACTACGGTGCGTTCGTTGAGATCGAGGACGGCATCGAAGGCCTTGTCCACGTTTCCGAAATGGACTGGACCAACAAGAATGTTGATCCGCGCAAGGTTGTGACGCTCGGCGAGGAAGTCGAAGTGATGGTGCTCGACATCGACGAAGAGCGCCGCCGCATCTCCCTCGGCATGAAGCAGTGCAAGGCGAATCCGTGGGAAGAGTTCTCCCAGAGCCACAAGAAGGGCGACCGCGTCAAGGGCCAGATCAAGTCGATCACGGACTTCGGCGTGTTCATTGGCCTTGACGGCGGCATCGACGGCCTCGTCCACCTCTCCGACCTCTCCTGGAAGGAGCCCGGCGAGCAGGCTGTCCACAACTACAAGAAGGGCGACGAGGTTGAAGCCGTCGTTCTCGCGATCGACACCGAGCGCGAGCGCATTTCTCTCGGCATCAAGCAGCTCTCCGGCGATCCGTTCTCCGACTTCGCGGGCTCCCATGAGAAGGGCTCCGTCGTCGAAGGCACGGTCAAGTCCGTTGACGCTCGCGGCGCCGTGATCGACCTCGGCAACAACACCGAAGCCTACCTCCGCGCCTCCGAGATCTCCCCGGACCGCGTCGAGGACGCGACCACCCAGCTGAAGGCCGGCGACAAGGTTTCCGCCGTCATCATCAGCGTGGACCGCAAGACCCGCAACATCCAGCTCTCCATCAAGCAGAAGGAAGCCGCTGAGGCCCGCCGCGCGATGGATCACCTGAACAGCGAAGCCCCGTCCGCCGGTACGACGAACCTCGGCGCCCTGCTCAAGGCGAAGCTCGAGAACCGCTAATCAGCGGTTGCGGGAAAGGCCTGCGGAAAATTTCCGGCAGGGTCTCCCGCAGACGGCGCCCGGGGTCTTCCTCTGGCGCCGGTCATGCAGGAAAGAAGCCGCTCGCAGAAGCATCTGCCTGCGGCTTTTCTTTTTTGCGGCGTGTCCTGCGGCACGTTCCGCTCCCTTCCGAACATTCCGGACGGATGGCCGCAGACGCCGTTTCGGATCAAAATAAGACCCTCCCAACCAGTGTGGAGTCGACCGTTCTCATGGAATTCGAACTCTGGTACCTTGTTGCCGTTCCCCTTCTTTTTGCCGCCGGGTGGTATCTCCGGGGCTATGACGCGAAGCAGCGCCGGAAGGAAACGGAAAACCTTCCTGACAACTATTTCCGGGGCCTGTCGCTTCTCCTCTCGAACGAGCCCGACAAGGCGATCGACGCCTTCATCGAGGTGGTGAAGATCGATCCGGAGACGATCGAGCTGCATCACGCGCTCGGGAACCTGTTCTGCAAGCGCGGCGAGTTCGACCGCGCGATCCGCATCCACACGCACCTCATCAACCGTGCCGACCTTCCTGACGAGGACCGGCTGAGGGCCCTCTCCGAGCTGGCGAACGACTACCTGAAGGCCGGCATCTACGACAAGGCGATCGAATGCTTCGAGCGGCTTTCGAAGAACGGTGCCTATCGGCTGGACGCCCTCCGCTCACTGCTCAGGATCCGCTGCACGGAGCACGATTGGAACGGGGCGATCGAAGTAGCCCGGAGGCTCGAGAAGGAAGCGGCGGAGGACCACGGGACGGATATTTCGCACTTCCACTGCGAGCTTGCCGCCGCAGCGGCGCGGGCGAAGAACGCGGCCGAGGCCGAGCGGGAAGTGAATCTCGCGCTCCTCGAGCAGCCGAATTCGCCCCGGGCCCTGATGCTTGCGGGCGACTTCGCCCTTGCGGCGGGGGACGCCCGCCGGGCGGTCGAAAGCTGGGAAGCGCTTCGGAAGCATTCCCCGGATCATTTCCCGCTCGTGGTCCGGCGCCTTGTGAAGGGCTACGAGGCTCTTGGGGACGAGGAGGGGGCCGAGCGAACCATCCGCGAGGCGATGGCAGAATGCCCGACCTCGGAAGTGGTGGAGGAGGCGATGAAGCGCGCCTTCAGGAAGGGCGGGGAGAAGGAGGCAGGGGCGATCGTCGGCCAGGCGATGAAGTCCCACCCGACGCTTGGGAACCTTTCCGTCGCAATGGAGCTGCGGCAGCTCGTCGCTCCCGACGATCCCCAGCTCCAGGGAATCGCGGGCATGCTGAAGAAGGAGTCCGATCGCCAGGGACGCTACCAGTGCCGGAAGTGCGGATTCCTTTCCCACAGCTACCTTTGGCAGTGCCCCGGGTGCGGAGGATGGGACACGTATCCGACGCTCCGCGTGCAGGACATGTCGGTCCGGAAGAAAGGCTAGGCCGTCCCGTACCTTTTCTTACATTTTCAGATGGGGTGATACGAACTCCCGGGATCTTGCCCTTAAAATTAACCGCATGAATTAGCAAACGGGCTGGAAACGGAAAAAGCCCGGCCTCGGCCGGAAAGCGGATTTCCAGCCCTTTCCTTCTGTAGAAAGGTTTTCCTAATGCTCAAGCGTATAGGTCTTCTGATTCTGACCAACATCGCGGTGATCGTGATGATGAACATCATCCTCAGCGTTGTTGGCATTGTGTTCGGCATCAACTGGGGCGGGATGGCCGGGCAGTCCATCGACCTCGTTTCGCTCTCGGTCTTCGCGCTGGTGGTCGGCTTCACCGGCTCCATCATTTCGCTCCTTTCCTCGAAGATGATCGCGAAGTCCACGATGGGCCTCCAGATGGTCGACGTCGACCATCCGTCGACGAACCTCGAGGCCTGGCTCGTCAGCACGGTCCGCAGCCTCGCGGACCGCGCGAAGCTGCCGATGCCCGAGGTCGCGATCTACGAGGGCGAGCCGAACGCATTCGCGACCGGACCGAGCCGCGGGAATTCGCTCGTCGCCGTGTCCACCGGCCTTCTCCAGCTGATGAACAAGAAGGAAGTGGAAGCCGTTCTCGGCCACGAAATGACGCACGTCGCGAACGGCGACATGGTGACGATGACCCTCGTTCAGGGCGTTATGAACACCTTCGTCGTGTTCCTTTCCCGCCTGATCGGCTGGGTCGTTGACCGCCAGGTGCTCCGCAACGAGAGCGACGCGCCCGGCGCGGGCTACTACGTGACCAGCCTCGTGCTCGACATCCTGCTCGGGTTCCTCGCCGGAATGGTCGTCGCGGCGTTCTCCCGCTGGCGCGAGTACCACGCCGACGCCGGCTCCGCCATGCTGCTCGGCTCACCTGACGCGATGATCGCGGCTCTCCAGCGGCTTGGCTCCATCACTCCTGCGGAGCTTCCCGGCGCCGTGAAGGGCTTCGGTGTGGCGGGCGGCATCGGCTCGCTCTTCGCTTCGCACCCCTCGATCGAGGACCGCATCGCGGCCCTGAGGGCGCTGCAGCGCTAACTGGGGGCTTTTCTCTCCTGCCTTTCTGAGGCGGGAAGCGCAACTGCCGGCCTTCCGGAGGAAGTCCTTTCTGGGACTTTTTCGGAAGGCTTTCTTTTTGGCCATGCCCGGGCTTTTGGAAAGGGCATGCGGAATCGCGCCGGGATCCATGGCGAGGAGGAGGGCAGGGGGAACGCTCCGCCTGGCCTGCCGGAGGCTTTTCTGCGGGGCCGGGGAACAAGGAAAAACAAAGCGCGGAGTGCTGGAAGGCGCTCCGCGCTTTGGGGCTCCCCTTTCGGGGCTGCCGCTTTTATTCGTCCTTCGAGAGCGGCTCGGCGTTCCCGGGCCTCAGGACGTAGACTTCGGAATCCCTGTGGAAGGAGGTCGGAATGCCGATCTTGTCCTTCGGAAGGGGATTGCCTTCCGGAACCCGGGAGACCATGAAGGGGCAGGCGGCGCCGCTGTCGTCGATCCTCACCCGCGAGTAGGAGAGCATCCCCTTCAGGCTGAGAGGCACGCCATCTGTCCTCACGCAGTCGGATCGGGAGTAGCCGAAGATCCAGAGCTTTCCGGCGATTTCCCTCGCAGGCCTCATGTGCGAGCGGTCCTCGTCCAGCATCTGCGAGAAGAGGGCAGTTCCCACCACCCAGATAAGCGTGATGCCGAGCGCGGCGAGCCACGGGCCCCGCCAGAGCGCCTTCGGGCGCCGGCGGAGCCGCCAGATGACGATCGCGACCCAAAGCACGGTGACAGCCACGGTGCAGCAGAGCAGCAGCGGTTCGACCCAGGGCACCGTGTTCGGGGCGAGCCTGTGGAGGCTTGCCGCCATCTTCGGCGGGGAGCCGGTCGTCCAGGCGATGAAATACGCCCACAGCCCGGCGGCGGCGAGGGTGAAGATCGTGGCGGAGAACCAGTCGAGGATGTTCCGGGAGGAGCTTGTCCGGAGGGCGGCGGTTCCGAAGGCAGCGAGCACAGCGGTCGGCACGGCGGCGGCCGCGAGAGTGTACTCGGGGGTCGATCCCGAGCAGATGACGAAGACGATCGTTGTTGCGACCGAAACGATAGGCAGGAGGATGTGGGTCCTTCTGATGACCCGGTGCCAGGCGTAGACGGCAAAAGCCGCGAAGGCCCATGCCGGGCACAGGTACCAGACGAAGTTCCGGACGATCCAAAGGACCGAGTCGACGGATGGCAGCGCAAAGGCCTTCGACTGGATTTCAGCGAACCTCGCGAGCCACGTGTCGAAGGGAACGCCTGAAAGGACGGCTCCCGCGGGCCAGACGGCGGCAACCGCCGCGGCAACGAGGAGGATCACTGACGCCCGAGTCCTGCGGAAGGGATGGAAAGCCCGGATGCCGAAAAGGATCGCCGCGGTCATCGTGAGGAGCACGAGCGTCCAGTAGAGATTCGCGCAGAGGACAGAGGCCCCGAGCGCTGCCCCCGCCACGGCGGATCCCCCGCGGAGGTGCGCGAGCGACCAGACGAGTCCGAGGAGGAGAAGCGCGAAGAGCGCCGGGATGACGATGGAGAGGCTGATCTCATGCAGCCTCGCGACGAGCCCGAAGCATGCGACGAAGAGCAGCACGGCGGAGTCCGCCACCGTGCGCCCGTAGTCCCGGGGGCTCGCCTCTTCCCCGAAGACGAGGGAAATGGGGAGCGCCTCTTCGCGCCGGGCGAGGTGCCAGGTGGCGTACCAGATGGAGGCGGTTGCGGCGGCAAACCAGACAAGGCTCGGAATCCGGGCCACGACGACAGGCTTCAGGATCGGAATCCCGAGCTTCAGCAGCGCCGCCCCGAGCCAGGCGATCCCGGGGCCCGCGACCGTGTAGTGGACATCAGCGACCGTCGGCAGGAACCAGGCCTGTGCGGAGCCTGAGGCCATGCTGAAGATGAGCCCGAAGAGCTGCTCGTCCCTGCTGCTCCAGAAACCATGTCCGGCAAACCCCGCGAGGGCGAAGGTGGCGAGCAGCACGAGAAGCGCCCAGCGCGGGAGCTTCGAGGCGTCTGCCGCGGACACGATGAGAGGCGACTGTCGTTTGCTGATCATTTGATTGGAACCGGAAAGGCAAGAACTAAAAAAGGAGGCAGTCGCGACAACTGTCTCCCTTTCCGAAAGGCGGCTTTTGGAAAAGCCTTCTTCCTGCTGCGAATTACTTCGCGGCGGCGGCCTTCGCCTTGGCGGCGGCTTCGTTCACGGCCTTGGTCTTCGCGGCGAACTTCGCGCGGAACTTCTCAACGCGGCCGGCTTCGACGATGCGGGTCTGGGCGCCAGTGTAGAACGGATGGCTCGCAGAGGAGGTATCCACCTTGAAGAGCGGATAGGTCTTGCCGTCGATCTCGATGGTTTCCTTCGTCTGGACGGAGGAAGCGATGATGAACGTCTTGTTGATGGAAATGTCGAGGAACGCAACCTCGCGGTATTCCGGGTGAATGCCCTGCTTCATTTTCTAAAAAATTCCTAGTTGAACTGTCGGTCGCCCTGGCTGGCCTTGCAAGCGTGCCCGTGCGAAACGGGTCCTACCGCAGGCATGCCGCCCACGTGCCAGACTGGGAAAGCTCACTATTATGGACGCATTCGCCGCAAAAAGCAAACTTTCCCGAATAAAAATCTCAGGTTGGCCTGACGCGGTCAGGAGCGCTTCATCATTTCGAAGAAATCGGAATTCGTCTTCGTCGCGCGGATCTTGTCGAGCAGGAACTCCATCGCCTCCACCTCGTCCATGCTGTAGAGGACCTTGCGGAGGATCCAGACCTTCTGCAGGACGTCCGGCGGCAGCAGGAGCTCCTCGCGGCGCGTCCCGGAGCGGTTCACGTTGATCGCCGGATAGACGCGCTTCTCGGCGAGCCGCCGCTCGAGGTGGATTTCCATGTTGCCGGTGCCCTTGAATTCCTCATAGATCACGTCGTCCATGCGCGACCCGGTGTCGATCAGGGTGGTGGCAAGGATCGTGAGGGAGCCGCCCTCCTCGATGTTGCGCGCCGCGCCGAAGAAGCGCTTCGGGCGCTGGAGGGCGTTTGCGTCGACGCCGCCCGTGAGCACCTTGCCGGAGGTCGGCACCACGGTGTTGTAGGCGCGGGCGAGCCTTGTGATCGAGTCGAGGAGGATCACGACGTCCTTCTTCGACTCCGCGAGGCGCTTTGCTTTTTCGATCACCATCTCGGCCACCTGCACGTGGCGGGCCGCGGGCTCGTCGAAGGTGGAGGCCACGACTTCTCCCTTCACGGAACGTTGCATTTCCGTCACTTCCTCGGGCCGCTCGTCGATCAGGAGGACGATCAGGATGCACTCGGGGTGGTTCGCGGTGATGGCGTGCGCGATGTGCTGCATGAGCACGGTCTTGCCGGACTTCGGAGGAGCGACGATCAGGCCGCGCTGGCCTTTGCCGATCGGCGCGATGATGTCGATCAGCCGGCCGGTGAGGTTCTCGTTCCCCTTCATGTTCCGCTCGAGCTTCAGGGGCTCGTTCGGGAAGAGCGGCGTGAGGTTCTCGAACAGCATCCGGTGCTTCAGGGCTTCAGGGGGCTGCCCGTTCACGGTGTCGACCTTCACGAGGGCGAAATAGCGCTCGCTGTCCTTCGGGATGCGGACTTCGCCTTCGATCGAGTCGCCCGTGTGGAGGTTGAAGCGGCGGATCTGCGAGGGCGAGATGTAGATGTCGTCCGTGCTCGCGAGGTAGGAGGATTCAGGCGAGCGCAGGAAGCCGAACCCGTCGGGAAGGACTTCGAGCGTCCCGTCGCCGAAGATCTGCTCTCCGCTCTTCGCCTTGCGCTTCAGGATCGCGAACATGAGCTCCTGCTTGCGCATGCGCTGCGCGTTCTCGATTCCGAGCTCCTGCGCACGGTCGAGGAGTTCCGTGATGCGGAGTGATTTCAGTTCTGAAAGATGCATGGGATCTGATGCGGAAGACCGGCAGGGCGGGAGCGGTGTCCGGAGAGGGGGAAACCTCCCGGGCCGCAAGCCGCGGCCCTTCGCCGCCTTCCAAAAGTGTTAGTGAAGGGAAGAGTGGGTCAGATGAGGGAATCCAGCCACTCGGTGAGTTCGCTCTTGTTCATGGCGCCGATCCGGGTCGAGGCGGGCTTCCCGTCCTTGTAGACGATGACGGTCGGAATCGAGCGGATCCCGAGTTCAGCGGCCGCGGCCTGCGATTCGTCGCAGTTGTACTTGCAGACCTTCAGCTTGCCGGAGAATTCCTCCGCCGCCTCGTCGACAAGCGGGGAGAGCAGCCGGCAGGGGCCGCACCAGGGCGCCCAGAAGTCAACGAGAACCGGGACTTCGCGGGAAGCCTGGATCACCTCGGCATCGTAGTTTTGATCAGTTGCAGTCGTTATGGCCATTGTCGTCCCCAATGGAACGGAAGCCGCCAAGGTGAGGGCCGGCCTCTTGTTCCGGAGATTTGAATGAAATTTAGGAAAGTGCTGCAGGACGCCCTCGGCAGGGCATGGCCCCGGGGCGGATTGGAAACCTGATTCCGAATCAGTGACCGCCATGGTAGCACTTTGGCCCGGAAAAAGGATGGGGGAATTTTCCTTCCGCGATTCGCTTTCTTGAGGGCTGCCGCGAGGGCGAGCCGAATTCGTGTAGAATCTCCCCCCGGCGGGTCCCCTCGCATGAGGAAGCCACGAATCTGGTCAGGTCGGGAACGAAGCAGCCATAGTGGATTTTCTTCAGTGCCGAGGATAAGGCTCGCCATTCTTGTATCCAGTGGCGGCGAAGGGCCATTTCCCTTCCTCCCCGCACCCGGCTCCCCGCTTCAGGCCCCGCGGCCTCCCGATTTAGAATAGGCCGGTCTTTCCTCTGCCCGGGGCGCAAACCGCCTCGGTTCCGGAGGCAGTGATTCCCCATCAACACAGGATTCTCAGATGTCCTATCAGGTTCTAGCCCGGAAGTGGCGTCCGCACGACTTCGACGGGGTGGTGGGCCAGGAGCATGTCGTGAAGGCGCTGAGGCATGCGCTTCGCGAAAAGCGCATCCACCACGCCTACCTGTTCACCGGGACGCGGGGGGTCGGGAAGACAACCCTCTCCCGGATCCTCGCAAAGTGCCTCAACTGCACCGGCCCTGACGGCAAGGGCGGCATTACCGACAAGCCCTGCGGGGTCTGCGAGGCGTGCCGTTCGATCGACGAGGGGAATTTCGTCGACTACATCGAAATGGACGCCGCGAGCAACCGCGGTGTCGATGAAATGACCGCGCTTCTCGAGCAGGCGATGTACCCGCCCACGAACGCCCGCTTCAAGGTCTACATGATCGACGAAGTGCACCAGCTGTCGAACACCGCGTTCAACGCGATGCTGAAGACGCTCGAGGAACCTCCGGAATACGTGAAGTTCATTCTTGCGACGACCGATCCGCAGAAAGTCCCGGTCACCGTGCTCTCGCGCTGCCTGCAGTTCAACCTGAGGAACATGACTCCGCAGGAAGTGGCGGGACACATGGCGCGGATCCTGAAGGCGGAGAAGATCACGGCGGAGCCCGCGGCCCTGAAGCTGCTCGCGGCGGGCGCCCGGGGCTCGATGCGCGACGGCCTCTCGCTTCTCGACCAGGCAATCGCCTTTTCAGACGGGGCCGTGACGCTAGAGTCCGTCCGCGAGATGCTCGGCGTCGTGGACTCCTCGGTTCTCATCCGGCTGCTCGGCTGCCTCAGGACGGGCGACGCGGAGGAAATGCTCCGGATCGCGGACGAGATGGGGATGAGGAGCTACTCCTACAGCCAGGCGCTCCGGGACATCGCGGGGATCCTGCACCGGACGGCGATCGCCCAGCGGGTGCCGAAGAGCCTCGAGGGGGATCCGGACTCGGACGGGATCCGGGAACTCGCGCGGGACTTCTCCCCGGACGAGGTCCAGCTCTACTACCAGATCGCGATCAACGGGCGGAACGACCTGCACCTCGCGCCGGACGAATACGCCGGATTCACGATGACGCTTCTCCGGATGATCGCCTTCAGGCCTTCGGAGAGCCGCAGCACGGTGCCGCGGAGGATTCCTCCTGCGAAGCCCGCGGCGGAGCCGAAGCCGGCTCCCGCCCCCGCCGCCCCGACCCCCGCTCCCGCCGAGCCCGGACCTGCGGTTCAGAAGGGCACCGACCCGGACCCCGGACTTCCCCCGCCTCCCGCGACCGAGGATGTGCCGCCCTGGGTGCAGACTGAGCCAGCCGAGGAAATGATTCCTTCCGACGACGCGCCGGCCGCGCCGGAAGATCTCGGCTGGCAGGGACTTCTTGCAAGGGCCGGCCTCCAGGGGCTCGAGTGGCAGGTCGCCGCCCGGTCTGAATGCGTGCGGATCACTGGGGAATCGGTTGTTCTGCGGAATGACATGGGGAAGAGCCTCGCGAGCGGCCGGGTGAAGAAGACCCTCGAGGAAGCGCTCTCGCGCGCGGCCGGACACCCTCTCACGGTGGTGTTCGAAGAGGGAGCCGTCACCGGGAACACGGTCTGGAAGCAGGAAAGAAAGGAGCAGGCCGAGGCAAGAGCACGTATGATCAGCGGGTTCAAGGCGAATCCGCTCGTAAGAAGCGTGGCGGAAAAATTCAGCGGACTGGTGCTTGAGGACTCGGTCACAGGCCCGGAAAACTCATCTGAAAAGGAAAAGGGAAAATGAAAGGAAATCTGAACGCACTGATGGCGAGGGCGGCGAAGGTCCAGCAGAACCTGCAGCGCCTGCAGGCCGAGCTCGGCAAGGTCGAGGTCACCGGAGAGGCGGGCGGCGGCAAGGTGAAGGTGACCCTCACCTGCAAGTACAAGTGCCGTTCGGTGCAGATCGACCCCTCGCTCTATGCCGAGGACCAGGACATGATCGAGGACCTCGTCACTGCCGCGCTGACCGACGCCCTCGAGCAGGTCGAGAAGACCACGCAGGAGCGCATGAAGGTTGCGACGGCCGGCATGCCGATGCCTCCGGGAATGGGGTTCTAGTCCGGGGCGGTCAGCAAGGGGAAAGGCTGAAATTGGCAAATTCTCTCAGTCCGAGGATCCGGAAGCTCTCGGAAGCCCTTTCGAGGCTTCCCGGGATCGGCCCGCTTTCCGCCCAGCGCATCGCCTTCCACCTCCTTTCCGGTGAAGACCGGTCGGAGGCGCGGGAACTCGCGCACCTCATCGAGGACGCGGCGGATTCCGTCCGACACTGCGAGCTCTGCAACACGCTCTGCGAGGACACGCTCTGCAGCACGTGCTCCGACCCGAAGCGCGAGAGGGACAAGATCTGCGTCGTGGAGAGCCCCGCCGACCAGCAGGTGATCGAAGGGTCGCTCGCCTACCGTGGCCTCTACTTTGTCCTCGGGGGGCGGCTATCCCCGGTTGAGGACAGGGGGCCTGAGGAGATCGGCCTCGAAAAGCTGATGAAGCGGCTCGAGGCAGAGGAGGTGAAGGAAGTGATCCTCGCGACTTCGTTCACGGCGGAGGGAGATGCGACGGCGCACTACATCGCGCTTGCCGCCGCCCGCCACCACCCCGGGATCCGGGTGACCCGGCTCGCCCGCGGAATTCCGGCAGGGATCGAGCTTGAATACACGGATGTCGCGACCGTCGCGCACGCCCTCCTCGGTCGCCGTGAGGCGTAGGAAGGGAAAATCGAGCTAAGGACTTTGCCTTATTGAAATTTCCGTATCGGCAAATAAACTGATCTGATCAGTCAAAGGAACAGCATTTCAGCATGCGCTATCAGGACTTCGCCATCGGCTTCGCTTTCGGACCGGCTTCCCCGGCCCAGGCCCCTGCTGTGCCTGAAGCGCTTGCCCTACTAGGCGGACTGCTGCTAGCAGTGCATCCGCTGAACGGAAGCTGTTCGCGGAGCCGGAAGCTTTCATAAGGGAAAAAGAGAGCAGCCCAGGCTCTGTAAGCCAGTTCAATTAGCTAGCTGAAATCAGCGGATGTGCCAAATCCCGTAAGGGGTTTTGAGCGCGTCCGCTTTTTTGTTGCCCAAATTGTTTTTCAGGAGATCCAAATGCCTTTCACCCGCCGCCAGGTCATCGCCGCAGCCGCCGGAATTTCCGTCTCTGCCGCCTTTCCGTTTTCCGCCTTCGCTTCCGGACTTGAGAAGAAGAGCATCAAGATAGCGGTCGGGGGGCGGCAGCTTGTCTACTACCTTCCGCTCACGATAGCGGAGCGCCTCGGATACTTCAGGGACGAGGGGCTTGATGTCCAGATCGTCGACTTCCAGGGCGGCTCGAAGAGCCTCCAGGCCGTGATCGGGGGGTCCGCCGACATCTGCTCGGGCGCCTTTGAGCACACGGTCCTCATGCAGACCCGCCGCCAGCGGCTCACCGCGTTCGTGCTCCAGGGGCGTGCGCCGCAGTGCGTCTTCGCCGTGAACCGCCACACGATGAAGAATTACCGCGGCCCGGCCGACCTGAAGGGGAAGAAGATCGGGGTGACGGCCCCGGGCTCGAGTTCCCAGATCATGGCGACCTACTGCCTCCACGCGGCGGGCATCCGCCCGAACGAGGTTTCCTGGATCGGGATCGGGACAAGCTCCGGCGCGATCGCCGCCATCCGCTCGGGCCAGGTCGACGCCTTCGTGCAGCTTGATCCTGTGATCGCGATGCTGATGCAGAAGAAGGAAATCGAAATCATCAACGACACCCGGATCATCGCAGAGAGCGACAAGCTCTACGGCGGGCCGATGGTTGCCGGATGCCTCTACGCGCCGGAATCCTTCGTGAAGAAGAACCCGAACACGGTCCAGGCTGTGACGAACGCCATTGTCCGCGCTGACAAGTGGATCGCGAAGGCGACGCCGGACCAGCTCGTGAAGGCGGTTCCCCCGAGCTACTTCCTCGGTGACAAGCAGCTCTACATCCAGTCGTTCCTCAGCAACCGCCCCGCACTCTCGCGGGACGGGATCTTCCCCGCGAAGGCGCCTGAAACCGCGCAGAAGGCGCTTTCGGTCGTCTCGCCGCAGATCGCTCGGGCCCGGATCGACCTCTCCGCGACCTACACGAACCAGTTCGCCGAGGCTGCGAACAAGCGCTACCGCTAGCCGGCACGGAGGCGGTCGGAGGACCTAGCAAGCGCATTGCTCTTGGGGAAGGAAATGACAGCACCAGCAATAGAAATCAGGGACCTCGCCTGCACGTATCTCTCGGAAGAGGAAAAGCGCTCGAGCGAGTACACGGCGGTCCGAGACGTGAACATCACCATCGCGGAGGGCGAGTTCGTGAGCGTCGTGGGCCCGACGGGATGCGGGAAGTCCACGATCCTCAACATGACTGCCGGTCTCCTGCAGCCCTCGGGCGGCTCGATCAGGATCTTCGGCGAGCCGCTTTCCGGCCTCAACCGCCGTGCCGGGTACATGTTCCAGGCCGAGAACCTGATGCCGTGGCGCACGGCGCTCGAGAACGTGGCGGCGGGGCTCGAATTCCGGGGCGTCGGGAGGCGCGAGGCGAGGGAGCGCGCACGCGCGTGGCTGAGGCGCGTGGGGCTCTCAGGGTTCGAGGACAGCTACCCGCACCATCTCTCGGGCGGCATGAGAAAGCGCGTCTCCATGGCCCAGACCCTCATCATGGACCCCGACATCATCCTGATGGACGAGAGCTTTTCCGCGCTCGACATCCAGACCCGGGCCCTGATGGAAAACCTCCTGCTCGACATCTGGTCCTCGAAGCGCAAGGCGGTGCTCTTCATCACCCATGACCTCGACGAGGCAATTGCGATGAGCGACCGCGTGGTCGTCATGTCGGCAGGGCCCGGATCGCATCCGATCGGGGACTTCCCGATCGACCTCCCGAGGCCCCGCGACGTGACCGAGGTGCGGGGTGACCCGAAGTTCGTCGCGATCCACCGCGCGGTCTGGAACGTGCTCCGGGAAGAGGTCCTCAAGGGGTATCGCCGGCAAATGAAGACGGGGGAGTAGGGAAATGTTCGGGAACAAATGGATTCTCAGGGCCTGGCAGCTCGGGCTCCTCGTCGCGGTCTTCGCTCTTTGGTGGGCGCTCACGAAGCCCGGTCTCATTCCGCCCTTCTTCTTCGAGGACGAGAACCAGGCCGCCTTCTTCTTCGGGCAGCCCGTCGAAATCCTCACCCGCGTCTGGAACTGGTTCGTCGTTGACCGGGACATTTACGGGCATCTCGCCGTGACGCTTTGGGAAACGGTCCTCGCGTTTGCGATCGGCACGGGCTCAGGTCTTCTCGTCGGGCTTTGGCTCGGTCTTTCGCCCCGTGCCGCCGCTGTGGCGGACCCCTTCATCAAGGGGCTCAATTCCTGTCCCCGCGTGATTCTCGCCCCGATCTTCGCGGTCTGGTTCGGGCTCGGCCCCGCCTCCAAGGTGGCGCTCGGCGTGACGATCGTCTTCTTCATCGTCTTCTTCAATGTCTTCCAGGGCATTCGGGAAGTGAACCCGAACGTGCTGAACTCGGTCCGCATGCTCGGCGCCTCGAGGCGGCAGCTCCTCGCCTCGGTCTACCTCCCCTCCGCGATGAGCTGGGTGTTCTCCTCGCTCCATTCCTCGGTCGGCATGGCGTTCGTCGGCGCGGTGATCGGCGAGTACCTTGGGTCTGCGAAGGGCGTCGGCTACCTGATCCTCCAGGCTGAGGGAACCTTTGACATCGACACCGTGATGGCGGGGATCCTCGTGCTTACGGTTTTCGCCGTCATCCTCGACTGGTTCGTGAGCCTTGCTGAGGGGAGGCTCATGAGATGGCAGCCGAAGAGCGTTTCCTCGAGGACCGTGCGGACGATGTGAGCGGAGCGGCCGGATCCGCCGCACGGGCTCGGGCCGAAGGGAGGTAGCCGCTATAATTCCGGGCGTCTTTCGCCATCCGGCGGAAAGCGAGGAGTGACAGGAAATGCAGAAAGACGCCCTTGAAGTCATTCGGTTCGACCTGGAGGAAGCGCAGGAGGCACTTCGCGCCCTGATCGAGTCGCCTCAGGCGATTGGAAGGATCCGCGATGCTTCACAGCTCATCGTCCGGTCGCTTCGGGCGGGCGGGAAGGTCCTGAGCTGCGGGAACGGCGGAAGCCTTTGCGACGCGATGCATTTCGCCGAGGAAATGACGGGGCGCTTCCGCGACGACCGCCCGGCCTATTCGGCGACCGCCATTTCCGACGCCTCGCACCTCGCCTGCGTCGGAAACGACTACGGCTACGAGAAGGTCTTCTCACGCTACGTCGAGGGGGTCGGACGCCCCGAGGACGTGCTGCTCGCGATCAGCACGAGCGGGACGAGCAGGAACGTGCTCGAAGCCGCGAGGGCTGCCCGGGCGAAGGGCATGGCGGTGATCGGGCTCACAGGACGCCCGGGCACGCCGCTCGAGGAGCTTTCGACCGTCACCGTCGTCACGCCCGGCGGCAGGTACGCGGATCGCGTCCAGGAGCTCCACATCAAGGTGATCCACATCCTGATCGAGCTCACCGAACGCAGCCTGAACCCGGAGAACTACAGCGACTAGCCGCTGGTCCCGTGCCGGAGCCCGGGAGTTCCCCGGGAAGCTTCGTAACCGAACGTTTTTTCTTTTGCATTTGCCACCCAAACCGTGCAAAATGTCAAAACAGCGCTGTTGCGGAAGAAGCTTTTCCCAAGTCTTCTCTCGGGCAGCTGATTCTTTTTAAGGCATGGAGTGCGGGCGCTGGCCCGCTTTTCCATGCGTCCTTCCCGTGCCGGGCCAGTCCGAGCCCGGGAAGCTTTGGATAACCCAACACCGCCCATGCATTCTCCTCGAGGGCCTGCTCTCAGAGGAGAGGCGGCGTTTTACCTGCTTTAGGATTTTTGAAAACCATGGACCGCATTCCGATTACCGTTGAAGGCGCCGCGAAGCTGAAGGCCGAGCTCGAGCATCTGAGGAAGGTCGACCGCCCGGAAGTGGTGGCCGCGATTGAAGAGGCCCGCTCGAAGGGCGACCTTTCGGAAAATGCCGAGTACGACGCCGCCCGCGAGAAGCAGAGCTTCATCGAGGGCCGCATCGCGTTGCTCGAGGGGCGCATCCCCGCCCTTCAGGTGATTGATCCCAAGACCCTGAACGCCGGCGAGAAGATCGTCTTCGGCGCCACCGTGACGCTTGCCGACGTGGATACCGACAAGGAAGTCACCTACCAGATCGTCGGGGTCGACGAGGCCGACATCCAGAAGAACAAGGTCTCCGTCTCGAGCCCGATCGCCCGTGCGCTGATCGGCAAGTCCGAGGGCGACGAGGTGACGGTCCACGCCCCGAAGGGCGACCTTACCTACGAAGTGGTCGCCGTCGAATACATCTAGAAAGCCTCCTGAAACATGACTGAACTTAAGATCGAACGCGACGAGCTTCTCAGGCTGCGGGGCGAGAGCCACGCCCTCAACCCCCTCGTGCTTCTCGGGCAGAACGGGCTCACGGACGCGGTCCTGAAGGAAATCGACAAGGCCCTGAAGTCCCACGGCCTCGTGAAGATCCGCATGCCGGGCGACGACCGCGAGGCGCGCGAGGCCGACATCGAGAAGATCCTCGACACGCTTGGGGCGGCCCGCATCCAGGTGATCGGGAAGACCGTGACGGTCTACCGCCCGATGCCTGAGAAGGAAGCCGCGGGGTCGAAGCCTGCCGCCGAAGCCCGTGCCGAACGCCCGCGGAGCCGGGGCGGGAAGATCCTCCGCACCGACAAGAAGCGCATCGCGAAGAAGAAGGCCCCGATCCGCCGTGCCCGCCCGAAGCGCACCCGCACGGTGAAGAAGGCGCTCGGCGCCGCGTCCTAGGGTTCGGCCGCAAACTTCCCTTTTCCACAGAAAGCATGCCTGTCGCGACTAAGAAGCTCCGTTCCAACCGGGCCTGGCTCGAGCGCCATCTCACGGACCGCTGGGTGAAGCTCGCCCAAAAGGACGGCTACCGGGCCCGCTCGGCCTACAAGCTCATCCAGATCAACGAGAAGGAGCGCATTTTCAAGCCCGGGATCTCCGTGGTCGACCTCGGTTCCGCCCCGGGAAGCTGGTCGCAGGTGGCGCGCCGGCTTCTCTCGAGGAAGGACGGCTCGCTCGAAGGCCGGATCGTCGCAATGGACATCCTCCCGATGGATCCCGTGGACGGCGTCGACTTCCTGCAGGGCGACTTCCGCGAGCAGGACGTCTGCGACAGGCTCGCCGAAATCGTCGGCAGCGCCAAGGTTGACGTAGTCATGTCCGACATGGCGCCGAACCTCTCGGGAATCGCGGCGAGCGACCAGGCCCGCTCCATGCTGCTCTGCGAGCTCGCGCTCGAATTCGCGCAGGACCACCTGAAGCCTTCGGGCTGGTTCATCGCGAAGGCCTTTCAGGGGAGCGGCTACTCGCAGTTCGTCGAGGCGGTTCACCGGTCCTTCACCCGGGTACAGATACTGAAGCCCGAGGCGAGCCGCGACACTTCCTCCGAGCAGTACATCGTCGCGAAGGGCCTGAAGCCCCGCCGCTGACACACTGGCCTCATCCCGAAAACTTTTTCAATTAATCTTTACACTAAAGGGAATTTCCGAAAACTGGACATGACCCGCCGGGCCGCACGAAGGCTCCGGCGACAGTTTTCTAGCGATTGGAGCAAGAGCATTGGACAACAAGATGCTTGGAAGGGTGGCCACTTGGATTCTGGTCGCCGTCGTCCTCTTCACGGTCTTCAAGCAGTTTGACAACCGCACGGACGTGACCGTCGACCAGACGAGCTACACCCAGTTCATGGATGACGCGAAGGCCGGAAAGATCAAGCGGGTGGACATCCAGGGGCGGAAGATCTTCGTCAAGCCGAGTTCTGGAAGCGACTACCAGATCACGTCGCCCGGCGACCTGTGGATGGTTGACGACCTGAGGAAGGCCGGCGTTTCCGTCTACGGCAAGGCGGAGGAAGAGCCTTCGGTCTGGACCACGATCTTCGTGTCCTGGTTCCCGATGCTGCTCCTCATCGGCGTGTGGATCTTCTTCATGCGCCAGATGCAGGGAGGCGGCAAGGGGGGCGCCTTCTCCTTCGGGAAGAGCAAGGCGAGGATGCTGGACGGCGTGAGCAACACGGTCCGCTTCTCTGATGTTGCCGGATGCGACGAGGCGAAGGAAGATGTCCAGGAGGTCGTCGACTTCCTGCGCGATCCCTCGAAGTACCAGAGGCTGGGCGGCCACATTCCGCGCGGCATTCTTCTCGTCGGCCCCCCTGGGACCGGCAAGACGCTGCTCGCTAAGGCGATCGCCGGCGAGGCCGGGGTTCCGTTCTTCACGATCTCGGGCTCCGACTTCGTCGAGATGTTCGTCGGCGTGGGCGCCGCCCGTGTCCGCGACATGTTCGAGAACGCGAAGAAGAACGCCCCCTGCATCATCTTCATTGACGAAATCGACGCGGTCGGCCGCCAGCGCGGCGCGGGCCTCGGCGGCGGAAACGACGAACGCGAGCAGACCCTGAACCAGATGCTGGTCGAGATGGACGGGTTCGAAACCGGGACGAACGTCATCGTGATCGCGGCGACGAACCGCCCCGACGTGCTCGATCCTGCGCTCCTGCGTCCCGGCCGCTTTGACCGGCAGGTGGTCGTTCCGCTGCCCGACATTCGCGGCCGTGAGCAGATCCTGCGCGTCCACATGAGGAAGATCCCGATCGGGCAGGACGTCCGTGAGGACATCATCGCGCGGGGCACTCCCGGGTTCTCCGGCGCCGACCTCGCGAACCTCGTGAACGAGGCTGCGCTCTTCGCCGCCCGCCGCAACGCGCGCCTGGTCGAGATGACCGATTTCGAGAATGCGAAGGACAAGATCATGATGGGCGCCGAGCGGCGCGGCATGGTGATGACCGAGGACGAGCGCCGCAACACGGCCTACCACGAGTCCGGCCACGCCGTCGTCGCCCACAGCCTTCCTGGAACGGATCCTGTCCACAAGGTGACGATCATTCCGCGCGGCCGGGCGCTTGGCCTCACGATGCAGCTGCCGTCCGAGGACCGCTATTCCTATGACAACCGCTACATCCTGAACCAGATCGCGATTCTCTTTGGCGGCCGCATCGCCGAGGAGGTCTTCATGCACCACGCGACGACAGGCGCTTCGAACGACTTCGAGCGCGCCACGGCCCTCGCCCGCGACATGGTGACACGCTACGGCATGTCAGAGAACATGGGGCCGATGGTCTACGCGGAGAAGGAAGGCGAGGTCTTCCTCGGGAAGACCGTGACGAAGAACCAGCAGATTTCCGAAGCCACCATGCAGAAGGTCGATCAGGAAATCCGCAGGATCCTCGAAGAGCAGTACGCGGTCGCGAAGAAGATCATCGTCGAGAGCCGCGACAAGGTGGAAGCGATGGCCGCCGCCCTCCTTGAGTGGGAGACGATCGACAGCGACCAGATCGACGACATCATGGCAGGCAAGCCCCCGAGACCGCCCCGGAAGGTCGAGAGCGGGAACCAGCCCTCGGTTGACCCCGCCCGGGCGGCCCAGGGCCGGAAGGACGCGGAAGCTCTGAAGCCTGAGGTTGCGCCAGCTCCTGCTCCCGAGGCCGTTCAGCCGGCGGAGCCGGGGCCCGGGGCCGAGGCTCCTCGCCCTGAGGAAGGGTCCGCTGCCCCTGCCGAGCCTCCGAAGGAGCCCGTACAGAAGGCTGACGGGGAAGGGAGCGCCGACAGGAAGTAGCCCTTCCGGCTTTCTAAGCCGCAGCTGAAATATCAGCGTCTCCTGGCGAAGGGGCTGGGAGGCGCTGTTTTTTTCGACAGGATTTGTCACAGGAAAGAGGAGTTTCCGAAAATGCAGTCCGCCAAGACCTGGCAGTGCAGGACCCGTTCCTTCAGTCTTGAAAGGCCCCTCGTCATGGGGATCCTCAACGTCACCCCCGACTCGTTTTCCGACGGCGGCGAGCACAACCGGTACGAGGATGCGGTCGCCTGGGGCGTGAAGCTCGCGGAGGACGGAGCCGACATTGTGGATGTCGGAGGCGAATCGACTCGTCCCGGTGCTACCCCCGTTTCTGAAGAGGAAGAGCTCCGAAGGGTCATACCTGTGGTCCGAGCGCTCTCTTCGCGCGGCATCGCCGTGTCGGTCGACACGAGCAGGAGCTCGGTGATGGAGGAGTCCGTGGGGGCGGGAGCCGAGATCCTGAACGACGTCCGGGCGTTTACACTTCAGGGGAGCCTTGAGGCGGCGGCGTCTTCCGGCGCAGGCCTCGTCGTCATGCACGGCTGGGAAGCCGCGGC
Source organism: uncultured Sutterellaceae bacterium (assembly GCA_902797695.1). GTDB lineage: Bacteria > Pseudomonadota > Gammaproteobacteria > Burkholderiales > Burkholderiaceae_F > Mesosutterella. Next base: position 29,841 of record CADBTW010000065.1, on the reverse strand, counting down.
GGAGGATCAGGCCCGGGGCGACGGCCTCGGGATCGTTGAGCACGTCATCCGGTACCTGAGGAAGAGGCAGGAAGCGCTCGAAGCGGCAGGCGCGAGCCCCGCCTCGGTCTGCTGGGATCCCGGGTTCGGCTTCGGGAAGACCCACGAGGAGAATTTTGAGCTCCTTGCCCGCACGGACGATTTCGTAAGGGAGGGGCAGCCCTTCCTCATGGCGCTTTCGAGGAAGCGGAGCATCGGCGCCGCAACCGGTGAGACGGACGCAAGGGCGAGGACCTCGGGTTCCGTCGCCGGCGCCCTGATCGCGGTCGAGCGCGGGGCGCAGGTCGTCCGCGTGCACGACGTCCGGGAAACCCGCGATGCCCTTGCGGTGTTTGCCGCAGTGCGCCGGGCGGAACAGGAACTGCCCTAGGGCTGCAGGAAGGGATTTTTTAGGAAAAGAGGTGTAATCAATGCCCCGTAAGTATTTTGGAACCGACGGCGTCCGAGGAACGGTTGGCGCCTACCCGATTGTCCCCGACTTCGTCGTGAGGCTGGGCTACGCGGCGGGGAAGGTCCTCGCACGGCATTCGAAGGACGAGCATCCGACGGTTCTCATCGGCAAGGACACGAGGATCTCGGGCTACATGCTCGAAGCGAGCCTCCAGGCCGGGTTTTCGAGCGCCGGGGTCGATGTGGTGCTCTGTGGCCCGATCCCTACCCCTGCTGTCGCCTACCTCACCCAGGCGCTCAGGCTCACCGCCGGCGTCGTGATCAGCGCGTCCCACAATCCCTACACCGACAACGGCATCAAGTTCTTCTCGAGCGAAGGGATGAAGCTGCCTGACGAGATCGAGCTCGAGATCGAGCGTGAGCTCGAGGAAGGCGCGGCGAAATGCGTCGAGAGCCGGCTCCTCGGCAAGGCGGTGCGCCTCGACGACGCCCAGGGCCGCTACATCGAGTTCTGCAAGTCGACGATCTCCGGCAAGGTCGACTTCAAGCGGATGAAGATCTACATCGACGCCGCGAACGGGGCCGCCTACAAGGTGGCTCCCGCCGTTTTCCACGAGCTCGGCGCCTTCGTGACCGTCGAGTACAACGCACCGGACGGCCTGAACATCAACAAGGGTTGCGGCGCGACGCATACGGAGACGCTTTCGGAGCGCGTGGCGAAGGCGGGGTGCGACGTTGGCATTTCGCTTGACGGCGACGCCGACCGGCTCATCATGGCGGATGCCGAGGGGCGGGTCTACAACGGCGACGAGCTCCTCTACATCATCGTCTGCGACCGGCTGAGAAAGCATCCCGTCGCCGGCGTCACCGGGACCCTGATGACGAACTACGGCCTCGAGCGCAGGCTGAAGGAACTCGGGGTGGGCTTCGACCGGGCGAAGGTCGGCGACCGTTACGTTCTCGAGGATCTTCTCAAGAAGGGCTGGCTCTACGGCGGGGAAAGCTCGGGGCACATCATCTGCCTCGACCGCCAGACCACGGGAGACGGCATCGTGAGCGCGACCCAGGTGCTCTCCGCCATGCGGCGCACCGGGGAGAGCCTCGCGGAGCTCACGAAGGACCTCCACATGCTGCCCCAGGCGCTCGTCAACTGCAGGCTCGCCCCCGGCTTCGACTGGACGAGCCAGAAGCCCCTCATGGAGGCGAAGGAGGAGGTGGAGAAGCTTCTCGAGGGGCGCGGCCGCGTGCTGATCCGGCCGTCCGGCACCGAGCCGCTCCTCCGCATCATGGTCGAGTCGGAGGACCGCGCCGAGGCACAGTCGCTCGCCGAGAGGATCGCTGGCACCCTGAAGTAGAAGTGGGCCAGCCCGTCCCGAAGGGCGGTCGGGAAGTTTTTTCCGCCGCCCGGCAGGCGAGGGTTGCATTTTCTCGAAGAAAAGCTATAATTAGGCTCTCTCGGGGTGTGGCGCAGTCTGGTAGCGCGCCTGCTTTGGGAGCAGGATGTCGGGAGTTCGAATCTCTTCACCCCGACCAGACAAGTCTGTCAAGCAGCTTGGACCGCCCGTAGCTCAGCTGGATAGAGCATCCGCCTTCTAAGCGGAGGGTCGCTGGTTCGAATCCTGCCGGGCGGACCACATGCCTGAAAAATTTAATGGTGGGCGTAGCTCAGTTGGTAGAGTCCCGGATTGTGATTCCGGTTGTCGTCGGTTCGAGTCCGACCCCCCACCCCAGTTTCCTGATCCGTGAAGGCGAATGCCTTCACGGATTTTTCTTACGTACTCTTGTCCCGAAGGGGAAATCGCATGGCTGAGGACGAAGATGACGAAGAGGGCGTGAAGCTGCCGGGACTCCCGGCAAACGCCCCGAACTACATGACTCCGGAATGCTACCGGAGGATGCTGGACGAGCGCGAGAATCTCGTCCGGGTCGAGAGGCCGAAAGTCGTGAACATCGTTTCCTGGGCGGCCTCGAACGGAGACCGTTCCGAGAACGGCGACTACCAGTACGGCAAGCAGCGTCTCCGCGCGATCGACCGCCGAATCCGCTTCCTCAACAAGCGCGTCGAGTCGGCGAAGGTCGTCGACGTCCGCGGCCGCGAGACGGACCAGATCTTCTTCGGGGCGACCGTGACCTACCAAAATAACCTGGGGGAAGAGCATACGGTCCGGATCGTCGGAATCGACGAAATGGATCCCGAGCGGGGAGACGTGTCGTGGATCAGCCCGGTCGCCCGGGTGCTGCTCCGCGCCCACGAGGGCGACGAGGTGAAGCTGCCGACCCCGAAGGGCGTGCAGACGCTCGAGATCCTCGAAGTCCGCTACACGGGCGAGTCCCCGGTGAAGGCGCCGGAGAAGAAGCCGGAATAACCAAGCCCGGCCTGGAAAAGGTAACCGCCCCGGAAAGCCCCGCGCGAACATGCGGGCTTCCGGGGCGTTTCCGTATGCGGGCGGTGTCCCTTTAGTTCGGCCGCGCCGGCGTCTCGGCGTAAAGGTCCTCCGAATTCATCTTCCGGATCTCGGGGGAGTCGCCCGGAACCTTGTTCCGGCGCTCGGCCCCCCGGCGGAAGACCTTGCGGATGTCCGGAATGCGCTCGAGGTGGTTCATGATGCGCGCGAGGTGCGCCTTGTCGCGGACCTGGACCATCAGGTGAAGCCGGGAGACGCCGTTCACTGCCGGGTCGATCGAGAAGCCGACGATCGAGGAGTCTTCTTCCGCGACCGCGGTCACGCAGGCAGCGACCGCGGCACGCTCGTGCACTGCCGCCACCTCGACCGGGACCGGGTAGCGGGCGGACATCGCCTGCGGAAGCCACTTCGCCTCCATCCAGCGCCCCGGATCGGAAGAACGGCCGCGGATCGTGTGCTCGCAGTCGGCCCTGTGGATCGACAGGCCGTGGCCCGGGCGCATGAAGCCCCAGATCGCGTCCCCGGGGATCGGGTGGCAGCATGGCGCGAGGCTCACCGCGACGCCCTCGTTTCCGCTTACCCGCACTGACCGCAGGGCGGGTTGCCCCGAGCTTTCCCCGTGCAGGCCCTGGTCGGCTGCGGTGAGCACGAGAAGCCGGTTCACGACCGCTTCCGCGATGTGCTTCCCGAGCCCGAGGTCCGCCATGAAGGCGCTCTTTGTCTGCTCGCCGAGCTCCCGGAGCAGTGCCTGCCAGATCGCCTCCGGCACCTTGTCAATATTGAGGGAGGCCTCTTCTCCCGCCTTCTTCAGCATCCGGTAGCCAAGCCTCACCGAGTCGTCAAACTTCATCGTGCGGAGGAACTGCCGGATTTCCGCCCTTGCCTTTCCCGTGCCGACGTGCTTCAGCCATTCGGGATTCGGGGTCGCGTCGGGCGACGTCCTGATCTCCACCATGTCGCCGTTCTGGAGCTCGCGGGTGAGCGGGAAGCTTTCCCCGTTCACGAAGCAGGAAACGGCGTGGTTGCCGACGTCGGTGTGGATCTGGTAGGCGAAGTCGACGGGGGTGGAGCGCTTCGGAAGCGCCATGATCTTCGACTTCGGCGTGAAGACGTAGATCTGGTCCGGGAAGAGGTCGACCTTGATGTTCTCGATGAATTCGGAGGAGTCCGTACTGTGCTGCTGGATCTCGAGCAGCGACTGCAGCCAGGCCGTCGTCCGTTTCTGGACGTCCGTCGCGCTCGCCCCGTCGTCATTAAATAGCCAGTGGGTGAGGATCCCGTAGTCCGCGATCCGGTGCATCTCCTCGGTGCGGATCTGGTACTCGATCGGAGTGCCGTTCGGGCCGATCACCGTGGTGTGGAGGCTCTGGTAGCCGTTCGACTTCGGAATCGCGATGAAATCCTTGAAGCGCTTAGGCACGGGCTTGTAGAGGGCGTGGAGGGCGCCAAGCGTGAGGTAGCACTCCTGCGTCGTGCGGACGATAACGCGGAAGCCGTAGATGTCCAGCGCCTCCCGGAACCGGATGTGCTTGTCGCGCATCGTGTTGTAGATGCCGTACATCGTCCTGTCGCGGCCGATCACGCGGGCCTTGATGCCCGCCTTCGGGAGCACGCGGCGCGTTTCATGGAGGATCTTCTCAAGGACGTCGCGCCGGTTCTCGCGGGTCTTCACCACGGCGTCGTGCAGCACGTGGTAGCGGATCGGGTGCATGTTGAGGAACGCGAGCTCCTGCAGCTCCCGGAAGACGAGGTTCATCCCGAGGCGGTGCGCGATCGGCACGTAGATCTCAAGCGTTTCCCTGGAGATACGGCACCGCTTCTCGTAGCGCATGATGCCGAGGGTGCGCATGTTGTGAAGCCGGTCAGCGAGCTTCACGAGGATCACGCGGACGTCCTTCGCCATCGCGAGGAGGAGCTTCCGGAAGGATTCCGCGGCCGCGATCTGGTTCGTCTTGAACTTCAGTTTGTCGAGCTTCGAAACGCCGTCCACGACGTTCGCGACGACGATCCCGAAGCGCTCGGCCATTTCCTTCTTCGATACGCCCGTGTCCTCGAGCACGTCGTGCATGAGGCCCGCCTGGATCGTGACGCAGTCCATGTGCCAGCTGGCAAGGATCGAGGCGACGGCGAGGGGGTGCGTGATGTAGGGTTCGCCGGACTTGCGGAACTGACCGAGGTGGTGCTCGTCCGCGTACCGATAGGCCTTCATGATGGTGCTGCAGTCGGCCTCCGAAAGGTAGAGGCGGCAACGGGTCAGCAGCTCGTTTGCCGAAACGATCTTCACCTCCGCGGGCTGCATGTACAGGGGAAGGTCCTCCCGGTCGTCATCCTCTGTCAGGCTTTCCATCGGGGACTGGATGGCCCGGGAGTCCGCGTCAGTGTCAGGCATGAACTTCTCCAAGAAAGGCAACGGGAAACAAAAAGGCCCTGTCCCGCAAAGTGCCTGGAACAGGGCCTCTTATTTCTGCCGGCTAATTTGGCTAGCGCGGCACTTTTTCCAGCATTTCCCTGCCGGTTGCGCCTTCGGCGATCTCACGCAGCGCGACGACAGTCGGCTTGTCCTTCGCATCGACCTTCGGCGCATAGCCCTGGGCGATCTGGCGGGCGCGGTAGGCGCCGCACAGCACGAGCTCAAAGCGGTTCGGGATCTTCTTCAGGCAATCCTCAACGGTTACACGAGCCATTATATTTTCTCTTACAGAATGTATGAACAACCGGCTTCAATATCAGGCGGGGACACCAAGAGCCGCGAACAGCGCTTTCTGCCGTTTCGCCTGGCAAGCGAAGCGGAGGCGCGAGGCGCGGATGATCGACTGCAGCTCGCAGGAGGCCTGGTTGAAGTCGGCGTTGATTATAACGTAGTCAAAATGCGGGGCATGGACGATTTCGGCTCCGGCGCCGGCGAGCCTGCGGGCGATCACCTCCGGGGCGTCGGTTCCCCGGCCGACGAGCCGCTGCTTCAGCGCGTCGATCGAGGGCGGGAGGATGAAGGTGGAGATCACCTGGGGGAAGACCTTCTTCACCTGGAACGCGCCCTGCCAGTCGATCTCGAGCATCACGTCGTGACCCGCCTCGAGCTCCTTCTCGATCCAGAGCCGGCTCGTCCCGTAGTAGTTTCCGTGCACGAAGGCGGACTCGAGGAACTCGCCATTCTCCTTCCTTTCCTCGAACTCTTCCTTCGAAATGAAGTGATAGTCGACGCCATTCTTTTCGCCGGGACGGATGCCGCGGGTCGTGAAGGAAATGGAAAGGTGGACCTCCGGGTCGTGCGCGATCAGGTCGTGAACGAGGGAGGACTTTCCGGCGCCGGAAGGCGCGGAAACTAGGAAGAGCAGTCCCTGGGTTTTCGAGTAGTCCATTGTTTCCCTGATTTGATGGCGAGGGCGGGCGGAAAGCTTCCGGGGGAACCCCGTTCCTCCCGCTGTTTGTGAAGCTTGAATTCTAAGGCCGGGGGGATGCTGCGGGCAATCCCGCCCGGGCCTGCTTCCGACTGAGCTAGGGGCTACTCGAGGTTCTGGATCTGCTCGCGCATCTTCTCGATGTTCAGCTTCAGCTCGAGCGACGCGTTCGTCATCTCGATCGCCACGGCCTTGGAGCCGAGCGTGTTCGCCTCGCGGTTCAGTTCCTGCATGAGGAAGTCGAGCCTCCGGCCCACCGGGCCGCCAGCGGAGAGGGTGCGGCGGACTTCGGCGACATGGGTGAGAAGCCGGTTGATTTCCTCGGCGACATCCATGCGGAGCGCGTAGAGCGTGAGCTCCGAGCGGATCCGCTCGTTCACGTCGTCCGGGGTCAGGGTGGATTTTTCGGAGAGCGCCGCGGTGAGCGCTTCCTGCATCCGTTCCTCGAGCTTTGCCTTCATCGCGGCGAGGATCTCGGGAAGCTTCCCGGCGATCGCCCGGGCGATTGCCTCGATGTTGTCGCAGTAGCCGAGGAGGACGCGGGAGAGGGCAGTGCCTTCGCGCACGCGGGAGGCCGAGAAGGAATCAAGCGCGGTGCCGAGGATGGCGAGCGATCCGGACTGCACGAGCTCGGGGTCGGGCGTATCGGTGGAGAGAACCCCGGGATAGGCGAGGAGCTCGGCGACAGAAAGCGGACGGGCGCCTGGGAAGGCGCGGATCGCTTCTTCCTCGAGCCTTGAAAGCGCTTCGAGCGCGCCCGGGTCGAGCTTTGCCGAGCGGCCGAGGGCGTCCGCCTTGAAGGAGACGCGGCACTCGAGCTTTCCGCGCTTTACTCGGGAGGAAATCAGCTCGCGGAAGGGCGCCTCGAGCCCGCGAAGCTCGTCGGGTATCCGGAGCGTGAGATCGAGGAACCGGGAATTGACGGAACGGAGCTCGACCGTGATGAAGCCCGAGGCGATCTTGCCCTGGGCCGTCGCGTAGCCCGTCATGCTGGAAACGGAAGTCATATGAATATATCCTTACTCGTGTCTTGCCCCGCCTGTCCGCACGTGTTTGCCCAGGCGCAGGGCGACGGGAATTCTAGCGGCTTTGCCCCGGCGGGGCTTCGTTCGGCGGCGGGCTGCCGCCGGCTCTTCCCTCAAAGGAGAGCGCGGCCGCTTTTGTCTTAGATAGAAGGAGCTGGAGCATGACGGAAGCAAACGCCGCGGTCCGGCCCGACGGAAGGCGCGACGACGAGAAGCGCCCTGTCAGGATCACGCGGCACTATACGAAGTATGCGGAGGGTTCGGTCCTCATCGAGCAGGGCGGCACCAGGGTCTGCTGCACCGCTTCGGTGATACCGGGCGTTCCCTCGTGGCTCAAGGGCCGTGGCGAAGGCTGGGTCACGGCCGAGTACGGGCTCCTTCCCCGCGCCACCGGCACGCGGACCGACCGCGAGGCGGCGCGCGGGAAGCAGACCGGCCGGACTCAGGAGATCCAGCGCCTCATCGGGCGCAGCCTCCGAGCGGTGGTGGACCGGAAGCTTCTCGGGGAGAACACGATCAAGATTGACTGCGACGTGATACAGGCGGACGGCGGCACCCGCTGCGCCTCGATCTCGGGCGCGTACGTCGCGCTCGCTGACGCCGTGCAGTGGATGATCGGGCACGGGCTGATCGCGAAAAGCCCGCTCAAGGACTCGGTCTCGGCGATTTCAGTCGGCATGAGCGAAGGGCGTCCGGTCCTTGACTTCAACTACGAGGAGGATTCGTCGAGCGACACGGACATGAATGTCGTGATGACCGGGCGAGGCGGTTTCGTGGAGATCCAGGGGACGGCTGAGGGCGAACCCTTCAGCCGCGAGGACCTCAACCGGCTCCTCGACCTCGCGGTGAAGGGAAACCGCGAGATGCGGGAGATCCAGACCGGATCCCTCTCCGGGGACGGGGAGGAAATGAAATGAACCGCCTTGTGCTTGCGTCCGACAATCCCGGGAAGATCCGTGAATTCAACCGGCTCTTTGCCCCGCGCGGGATCGAGGTGGTCCCGCAGGGGAAGCTTGGCGTGAAGCCCGCGGAGGAACCTTTCGGGACTTTCATCGAGAACTGCCTCGCGAAGGCGAGGAACGCCTCGCGCCAGACCGGCCTCCCCGCGATGGCGGACGATTCCGGGATCTGCGTGGACGCGCTCGGAGGACTCCCCGGCGTCCATTCGGCGCGCTTCGCGGGCGAGCCGAAGAGCGACGCGAGGAACAACGCGCTGCTCCTTGAGAAGCTCTCCGGGGAAAGCAACCGCCGCGCGCACTATGTCTGCGTGCTCGTTGCACTGAAGTCCGCGGACGACCCGGATCCCCTCGTGGCGACGGGGAGCTGGTTCGGCGAGATCGTCGACAGCCCGAGAGGGGAGAACGGCTTCGGCTACGACCCGTACTTTTTCCTTCCTGAAAAGGGGAAGACGGCGGCCGAGCTTTCCGAGGACGAGAAAAACGGCCTGAGCCACCGGGGCGAGGCCCAGAAGCGCCTTTCCGAGCTTCTACGCTCGCGCTGGGGCTGGTAGGCCCTGCCGGAATGGCCCGCCTCCTTCCGCTTCCGGGGCCGGGAGGGATTCCGCTTCCCGATCCCGGCCGCATTCCGCTCTCGCTCTACATCCACTGGCCCTGGTGCGTCCGGAAGTGCCCGTACTGTGACTTCAATTCGAGGGCCTGCGGCGGCTCGCCCCCAACGGATTCATACGTCGACTGCCTGCTTTCCGACCTTAGGGCGCAGGCGGCGTACGTGCCCGCGGACCGCACCCTGCAGACGATTTACATCGGCGGCGGAACTCCTTCCCTCATGCGGGGCGGCGAGGTCGCGCGCCTCCTCGCCGGCGTCGCCCGCGTCTTTCCCCTTGCCCCCGGCTGCGAGGTCTCGATGGAGGCGAACCCCGGCACGGTCGAGAAGGATTCCCTCGGGAGCTACCGGGAAGCCGGCGTGAACCGCCTTTCCCTTGGGATCCAGAGCTTCTGCGGGGAAGAGCTTCGGAAGCTGGGCCGGATCCACGGCGAGGAGGAGGCGAGGGCCGCGGCGGCGCAGGCCGCGGAGGCCTTCGACAACTTCAACCTCGACATCATGTTCGGGCTCCCGGGCGAAACGATGGAAACGCTTTCCCGCGACATCCGTTCCGCGATCGGCTGCGGGAGCACGCACCTCTCCTTCTACCAGCTCACGATCGAGGAGGGAACCGCCTTCGCAAAACGTGTCCCGGACGGGATTCCGGACCCCGACCGGCTCGCCGAGATGGGAGACCTCGTCACGGGGTCGCTCGCCCGGGCGGGCTTCCGGCGCTACGAGGTGTCCGGCTACGCGCGGGAGGGCTTCCGTTGCCGCCACAACCTGAACTACTGGCAGTACGGCGACTACCTCGCGGTCGGGGCAGGGGCTCACGGGAAGATCTCCACGCCTCGGGGCGTGTTCCGCTACGCTCAGGAACCGTCCCCGGACCGCTACATGGCCCGGTGCCGCAAGGGCGGCCTCCCCTTCGGCTCGTGGAGATGGGTGGGGCGCGAGGAACTTCCTTTCGAATTCATGCTCGACGCCCTTCGGCTTCCGGACGGCGTCCCGCAGTCGCTTTTCGAGGAACGGACGGGGCTTCCCGTCTCTTCGGTCGCCCGGCAGGCGGAAGAGGGCGAGTCGCTCGGCCTTTTCAGCCGGAGTGGCGGGCTCTTCCGCGCCACTGCCCGGGGCATGGATTTTCTCTCCGACCTCCAGGAGCTGTTCCTTTAGGCGCAGCATGCTTCATGCCGGTGCCGGAAACCAAGAATGATGCGCATTTTTGGTGCATAACCATTTATCATGGTGCATATGGGTGGTGCATTTCCTTTCAGGCTTGGCAAGGAAATGCCCCGCCATGGGCGTCCGGCGCCCCGGACTGCCGGCATTTCCTGCCAGGCTTCAGTTCTGGCACAGTTTGTGCGTTCAGTAGATCGGGTTCCCCGGGAGGAAGGACTTCCGGGGCTACGGTGAATTAGGAGAAAAAGATGACGACGGCGAATGACGTCCTCCAGATGGTCAAAGACAACGACGTGAAGTTCGTTTCATTCCGCTTTACCGACACGATCGGCAAGGAGCAGGTCGTGACGATTCCGGCTGATCAGCTGGACGAAGACAAGTTTGAGGTGGGGCACCCCTTTGACGGCTCTTCGATCAAGGGCTGGAGGGGGATCGAATCCTCCGACATGCTCCTGATGCCGGATCCCGAAACCGCCCACATGGATCCGTTCCGCGAGCAGAACACCCTCGTTCTCACCTGCGATGTCATCGAGCCTGACACCGGCAAGGGCTACGACCGTGATCCGCGCTCGATCGCGAAGCGCGCCGAGGCCTACCTGAAGGCGACCGGAATCGGCGACACCGCCTACTTCGGCCCGGAAATCGAATTCTTCATCTTCGACAGCGTCCGCTACAGCACGGACCCCCACGACTGCTTCTACAAGATCGAGAGCGAGGAGGCGCCCTGGTCCTCTGGCCTCAAGTACGAGGGCGGGAACCTCGGTCACCGTGCCCTTCCGAAGGGCGGCTACTTCCCGGTTCCGCCGATTGACAAGATGATGGACATCCGCGCCGAGATGAGCACCCTCATCGCGCAGCAGGGCGTTCCGGTCGAGATCCACCACCACGAGGTCGGCGCAGCAGGCCAGTGCGAGATTGGCACCCGGTTCGGCTCCCTCGTCCAGCGCGCCGACTGGTCCCAGATCCAGAAGTACACGATTTGGAACGTTGCCGCCGCCTACGGCAAGACCGCGACCTTCATGCCGAAGCCCTACCCGGGCGACAACGGCTCCGGGATGCACTGCAACCAGTCGGTCTGGAAGGACGGGAAGAACGTGTTCGCGGGCAACGGCTATGCGGGCCTCTCCGAGACCGCCCTCTACTATATCGGCGGCATCATCAAGCACGCCCGTGCCCTGAACGCCTTCACCAATCCGGGGACGAATTCCTATAAGCGCCTCGTCCCGGGGTTCGAAGCTCCGGTGAAGCTCGCCTACTCCGCGAGGAACCGCTCGGCCGCCATCCGCATCCCGAAGGTCTTCAGCGAGAAGGCGCGCCGCATCGAGGTCCGCTTTCCGGACCCCACCGCGAACTCCTACCTCGCCTTCTCCGCGCTCCTGATGGCAGGTCTCGACGGCATCCTGAACAAGATCAACCCGGGAGACCCGGCTGACAAGAACCTCTACGACCTGCCGCCCGAGGAGAGCGCGAAGATCCCGACGGTCTGCTCCTCCCTCTCCCAGGCCCTCGAGTACCTCGACAAGGACCGTGACTTCCTCACGGCTGGCGGCGTGTTCAGCAACGACATGCTTGACGCCTACATCGAACTGAAGATGCAGGAAGTGACTGAGTTCCGTGCCGCGGTTCATCCGCTCGAGTACGCGCTCTACTTTGCAGGCTAAGGCGGCTCCAGGCAGGGAACCATAGCCCTGACCAAGGCACCATGGGGGGGCGGAAGCCCCCCTTTTTTTCACCATTTCCATGGGGTAGGAGAAGGAGCTCGCCATGCAGGCGGTCGGAGAGGAAGCGGTGGTCCCGAGGCTGGAGACGCTGCTGGAGGCCCTGTCGACGGGGATCGGGGCGACAGACGCAGGCGGCAGGATTGTTTGGGCGAACGCGTCGCTCGAGGCACTGTCCGGCGCTTCCCGGCAGAAGCTCCTGGGGCTGCATTTCCGGATCCTGTTCCCGGATGCCGAAGAATGGCTCGGGAAGCTCCTCGCGGGGCATGAGGGTGATCCCGGGGCGCGCCCGCCCCTCACGATCCGCACCCACCTCGTGAGTCCGGTGGATCCCGGGGCCCGGCGCGAGGTGAGGCTCTCTGCAACCTGCGTTTCCGGAAGCCCCGGCCTCATCCTGGAAGTGTCCGACCTCAGTTCCGAACTCGCGGCGGAGAGCGAGGCGCGGCAGGTCGGGCTTTCCGAAACGAGCCGTCAGGTGCTCCGGAACCTCGCGCACGAGATAAAGAACCCGCTTGGCGGCATCCGGGGCGCGGCGCAGCTCCTTGAGCCCGAGCTCGAGGACCCGGGGCTTCGCGAGTACACGGAGGTGATCATCAGCGAGGCGGACCGGCTCCAGAATCTCGTCGACCGGCTCCTTGCCCCATACCGCTCGAAAAGGAAGATCCAGGAGGTGAACATTCACGAGATCCTCGAGCGGGTCGCTTCCCTTCTCACGGCGGAATTCCCTTCCGGCCTCTCGCTCGTGCGCGACTACGATGTCTCCGCCCCGAGCCTCCGCGGCGACCGGGAGCAGCTCCTTCAGGTATTCCTCAACATCGGAAAGAACGCCGCGGAGGCCCTCGGCCCGAAGATCGCGGAGGGAACCGCTGAAATCCGGATCACCACCCGCGTCGCGCGGCAGGTCCAGATCGGTCTGAGGAGGTGCCGGCTCGCCCTTCTCGTCCACGTCGCGGACAACGGACCGGGGATACCGCCTGAGATCCGGGAGCGGATCTTCTATCCGCTCGTCACGGGGAAGCCGAACGGAAGCGGGCTTGGGCTTTCCCTCGCCCAGAACTTCATCCGGCAGCAGGGCGGGACGATTTCGGTCGAAAGCCGCCCGGGGAACACCGACTTTTCCATTCTCTTCCCGCTCGACTCCGGCGCGGGACGCGAGGAAAAATAAGGAGCAAGGCAATGCAGGAAGTTTGGATTGTGGATGACGACCGCTCGATCCGCTGGGTGCTTGAGAAGGCGCTTTCCCGGGCCGGATACGCCTGCCGCACTTTTCCGAGCGGAATGGCGGCGCTCGACGCCCTCGCCACCGGGCGCCCCGGCGTGCTCGTTTCCGACATCCGCATGCCGGGAATTGACGGCATCAAGCTTCTCTCCCGCATCAAGGAGCGCGAGCCGAAGCTCCCTGTCATCATCACGACGGCGTACTCGGACCTCGACAGCGCGGTTTCCGCCTTCCAGCAGGGTGCGTTCGAATACCTTCCGAAGCCGTTTGACATCAACAAGGCGGTGCAGCTGGTCGAGCGGGCGATGGCGGACAGCGAGGCCGAGGCGGAGACCGAGCGCACGGGGAGGCAGGAACCCGCTCTTGAAGCGGCCGGCCAGGACGTCGGGCTGATCGGGAAGGCTCCCGCCATGCAGGAAGTCTTCCGCGCGATCGGGCGCCTTTCCCACTCCAGCATGACGGTCCTCATCACCGGCCAGTCCGGGTCCGGAAAGGAAATGGTCGCCCGGGCGCTCCACCGGAGCAGCCCCAGGAGCAAGGCCCCGTTCATCGCCCTCAACATGGCGGCGATTCCCCGCGAGCTGATGGAGTCCGAGCTCTTCGGGCACGAGAAGGGGGCTTTCACCGGCGCCCTCGCCACGCGCGAGGGGCGCTTTGAACAGGCGGACGGGGGGACGCTCTTCCTCGACGAAATCGGCGACATGCCGATGGAAATGCAGACGAGGCTTCTCAGGGTCCTTTCCGACGGGAATTTCTACCGTGTGGGAGGGCACCAGCCGCTGCATGCCGACGTCCGGATCATCGCCGCGACGAACCAGAACCTCGAGAAGCGCGTGGCCGAGGGGAAGTTCCGCGAGGATCTCTTCCATCGCCTCAACGTGATCAGGATCCGGCTTCCCTCCCTGAAGGCGCGGCGGGAGGACATTCCGCTCCTTGCCTCGTCCTTTCTCTCGCGGACGGCGAAGGAGCTCGGCGTTGAAGTGAAGAGGCTCGAGCCTGAGGCGCTCGACGCCCTCTGCCGCTTTCCCTTCCCGGGGAACGTCCGGCAGCTCGAGAACCTGTGCCGCTGGATCACTGTTATGGCCCCCTCGCAGTCCGTGAGGCTCGAGGATCTCCCGGAGGAAGTTCGCGAGGAGCAGGCGGGGGAAGCTTCGCCTGAAGGCTCCCCTGCCGCCGTGCGGGGAGGGTGGGCCGCTGCCCTTCGGGAAGAAGTGCGTCGCCGGATGGCGTCCGGCGCTTCCTCTGTCATGGATTCCCTGCGGGACGAGTTCGAGCGCACGGTGATCGATGAGGCGCTGAGCGAGACGGGAGGAAGGCGCGCCGAGGCGGCCCTCAAGCTTGGCCTCGGACGGAACACGATCACGCGGAAGGTGAAGGAGCTGAAGCTGGAGGAATGAGCGCTCAGGGCTCGCGGCGGGCGGACCGGCCTCTTTCCTCTAGAATTGCCATCCCATCCTTTTTCCTTCCCGCTTCTTTTCCATGGACGCGATTCCTGCCCTTCCGCAGATCCAGGACCTGACGCGGCGGCTTGAGTGCTGCCGCGCAAAGGCGCCGCACCTGAGGCGCGTCTACCGCGCGTGGCTAGGCCGCGCCGCCTGGCCTGACGAGGGAACGCTTTCCCTTCCTGAAACCGTGAGGCGGGAGCTTCCGGCACTGCATGGCTTTCTCCGTAGCCTCGCGGTACCCGTTCTACGGACGAGTGCCCGGGACGGTTCCTCGGTGAAGCTCCTCATGAGGCTCAGGGACGGGCAGACTGTCGAAACCGTGGTTCTTCCGAAGGACGCCGTGTGCGTCTCGACGCAGGCGGGGTGCGCGGTCGGCTGCCGGTTCTGCATGACGGGGCGCTTCGGTCTGATGAGGCAGCTCGGGAGCGCGGAAATCGCGGCCCAGGTCGCCGCCGCCCGCGAAGTGAACCCTGGTATCCGCAAGGTGGACTTCATGGGAATGGGGGAACCGTCCCACAACCTCAGGGCTGTTCTCGAGGCCGTCCAGTTCCTCGGGACCTACGGGGATTTCGGCCACAAGAGCCTCATGCTCTCCTCGATCGGGGACAGGCGGCTCTTCGACGCGCTTCTCGCGCTTCCCGAGGGAGCCGTCCGCCCGGCCCTCGCCCTGTCGCTCCACTCGGCGACGGACGAGGGAAGGCGCGCTCTCATCGCACATCCCGGAAACCTGCAGGTGGCGGAAATGGTCAGCCTCGCGGAGCGTTATTCGCGCGCCGTCCGGTACCCGATCCAGTACGAGTGGGTCCTGATCCGCGGCATAAACGACGGGGAGGAGGAGATTGGGCGCCTGATCGAACTCCTGCGGGGACGGTTCGCGATGGTGAACTTCATTCCCGTGAACGAGGTCGAGGGGTCGCCCTTCCGCAGGCCCGCGAAGCCGGAGTGCCTCGCGATACTCGAACGCGTGCGCGCGGCCGGGATCGTCGCGAAGATCCGCCTGTCGGCCGCCCAGGACGTGGAGGGCGGCTGCGGGCAGCTGAGGGCGAGGGCTGATGCCCTCCCGGCTAGTCCTTCAGCGTGAGGACGACCGGCGCGTGGTCCGAGGGCTGTTCGAGCGCCCGGTAGCGCGTGAGGATGCGGACTTCGCCGCAGTCCTTCGCGAGCGGCTCGGACGCGAGGATGTGATCGATCCTCGCCCCCTGGTTCTTGAGGAAGCCCGAGCTCCTGTAGTCCCACCACGTCCAGAGCTCCGGTTCCCCGGGCTTCAGCCTGAAGGTGTCCCGAAGTCCGAGCGCGAGGAGCGAGCGGAAGGCGTCCCGCTCGGCGTCGGAAACGAGGATGTGGCCCTTCCAGCCCTTGGGGTCCCAGATGTCGGAGTCCTCGGGGGCGATGTTCATGTCGCCGGCGAGGATGAGCCTAGGGTGCTTCCTGAGGGAGTCGGAAAGCGAAGAGAAGAGGGCGTGGATCCACTCGAGCTTGTAGAGGTACTTCGCGGTACCAGGCGCCGTGCCGTTCGGAAAGTACGCGCAGGCGAACCGGAAGGGGGCGCCGGACGCGGGCGTTATGGTAGCGGCGAGAAGCCTCTTCTGGGGATCCGGATAGGCAGGGATCCCGTACTGCGGGTCCGAGGCCTCCGCTTCGCCCTTCTTCACGAGAATCGCGACGCCGTTGTAGGTCTTCTGGCCCGAGAAGAGGGGCTCGTAGCCCGCGGCGCGGATCTCGTCGGCGGGGAAGCGGTCGTCGGGGAGCTTCGTCTCCTGCACGCCGACCACCGCGCAGCCTTCCTCCCTCAGGAATTCGAGCAGGTGGGGAAGGCGGATCCGGAGGGAATTGACGTTCCAGGTCGCGACTTTCATTTTGCCGTGGGCTCCATGCCGGAGTACCGGAGCAGGGCGTCAACCGTCGGCCTGCGTCCCCGGAAGGCGACGAAGCTCTGCATTGCCGGGCGCGAACCGCCACGCGAGAGAACCTCCCTCAGCCATTTCCCGCCGATCTCGGGGCTCACGACACCGTGCTCCTCGAACAGCGAGAACGCGTCGGCGGAAAGCACTTCCGCCCACTTGTAGCTGTAGTAGCCGGCGGCGTATCCGCCCGCGAAGATGTGGGAGAAGCTCATCGGGAAGCGGTTTTCCGGGATCACGGGAATCACGCTGACTTCCTCCCGGACTTTCCCGAGGAGACCGAGGACGCTGCCGCTCTCAGGGTCGAAGTCCATGTGCAGGAGCATGTCGAAGAGCGCGAACTCGAGCTGCCGCACCATCGCCATCCCGGACTCGAAGTTCTTCGCGGCTACCATCTTGTCAAAGAGGCTTCGCGGAAGGGGCTCCCCGGTCACGTCGTGCCTTGAGATTGACTCGACGACCTGCCAGTTCCAGCAGAAGTTCTCCATGAACTGCGAGGGCATTTCGACCGCGTCCCACTCGACGCCGGAAATTCCCGAGACCTCCGCCTCGTCCACTTCGCTGAGGAGGTGGTGGAGGCCGTGGCCGAACTCGTGGAAGAGCGTCTGGACCTCGTCATGCGTCATTGTGGCGGGGCGCCCCGGCGCGGGCTTCGTGAAATTGCAGACCTGATAGGAGACCGGGGTGTCGAGCTTCCCGGCGTAAAGGCGCCGGGTGCGGTCTCCGTCCATCCACGCTCCGCCCCGCTTTGAGGGCCGTGCGTAGAGGTCGAAGTAGAACTGCGCGATGAGCTTTCCCTCCGGGGTTTCGATCCGGAAGAAGCGGACGTCCGGATCCCAGACGCTCGCGTGGTCTTCGCGGATTCGGATTCCGTAGAGCTTCTCGACGAGACGGAAGAGTCCCTGGAAGACGGCGTCCTGCGTGAAGTAGTGCTTCACCTCTTCGTCAGAGAACGCGTAACGGGCTTCGCGGAGCTTTTCCGAGGCGTAGCTGATATCCCAGGGCATGAGCTCCCCGAGCCCGAGCTCTTCCTTCGCGAACTTCCTCAGCTCCTCGATGTCCCGCAACGCGTACGG
Source organism: uncultured Sutterellaceae bacterium (assembly GCA_902797695.1). Classification (GTDB taxonomy): domain Bacteria; phylum Pseudomonadota; class Gammaproteobacteria; order Burkholderiales; family Burkholderiaceae_F; genus Mesosutterella. The sequence goes on along the minus strand of CADBTW010000065.1, from coordinate 12,504 downwards.
ACGGCTCTTCCGGTTGAGGTCCCGCAGGAACCGCACGACTTCCTCAGGGGAATCCGCCATCTTCGTCGCGAGCGAATACTCGGCGTAGTTCCGGAAGCCGAGGAGCGAGGCGAGCTTCTTCCTCAGGACGAGTGTCTCGCGGATCACCGGCGTGTTGTCGAGCTTCGCGGGCCCGAGGTCGGACGCCCGGGTCGTGAAGGCCCGGTAGGCCTGCTCGCGCAGCGCCCGGTCGTCGGCGTACTGAAGGAGAGGAATGTAGGAGGGGAACTGCAGCGTAATGCGGTAGCCCTCTTTCCCGGAGGCCTTCGCGGACTGCTCGTAGAGGGAAAGCGTGTCCTTAGGGATCCCGGAGAGACGCGAAGCGTCCGGAAGCACGAGTTCCCAGGCGTTCGTCGCGTCGAGGAGATTCTCGCTGAACTTCTGCGAGAGGGCGGAAAGCCGCTCGGAAAGCTTCTTCACCTCGAGCCGCTTCTCTTCGGGAAGCTCGGCGCCGGAGAGCCTGAAGTCGCGGATTTCAAGGTCCACGATCCTGCGCCTTGCCTCAGGCCACGTCCCGAAGTCGGGGCGCGACCTCATCGCCTTGTATTTTTCGAAGAGCTTTTCGTTCTGCGAGAGCTCCACCCAGAAGCTCGTCACCTCCGGGAGCATCTCGTTGAAGGCTGCCCGCAGGGCCTCGCTGTCATTCACGCTCATCAGGTGGCTCGCCGCGCCCCAGGCCCTGGAAAGCCTGAGGGTCGCCGTGGTGAGGGGTTCCGAGACCTGGTCGAAGTCAGCCGGGACTTCGGGCGCGGTGATCCTTGAGAGCACGTCGCGCGCTTCGCGGATCAGCTGCCGGATCGCCGGGGCGATGTGCTCGGGGCGAATGCCTTCGTACTGGATCAGGCCGTCAAGGTTGAGAAGAGGATTTTCTTGCATTGCTTTTTGTCCCGCCGATGGCAGAAAGGCTTCCGGAACGGGTGGATTGCCCGCGGAAGCCTTTCCTTGAATGAAAAGACGCGCTGGCCGCAGATGCGGGCCGCGTTGCCCGTTAGTTTAGCGGCTTGCCTTCGCGCCTCAAGGCCGCGCCGACCGTGTTCTGGATCAGCATGGCGATTGTCATCGGCCCAACGCCGCCCGGGACCGGGGTGACCCAGGAGGCCTTCTCCATCACCGAGGCGGTGTCGACGTCCCCGCAGAGCTTCCCGTTCTCGTCCCGGTCCATGCCGACGTCGATCACGACCGCGCCGGGCTTCACGTAGGAAGCGTCGACCATCTTCGCGCGTCCGACCGCGGCGACCAGAAGATCGGCCTCGCGGCAGAGCGCCGGTAGGTCCTTCGTCCTGCTGTGGGCGATCGTCACGGTAGCGTTCCGTTCGAGCAGCATGATGCTCATCGGCTTTCCGACGATGTTGCTCCGGCCGATCACCACGGCCCGCTTCCCGGTGCAGTCGAAGCCGATCGAGTCGAGCATCGCACAGATTCCGAAGGGCGTGCAGGGACGGAATCCCTCCCGCCCGACGAGGAGCCGTCCGGCGCTCTCGACGTGGAAGCCGTCAACGTCCTTCTCGGGGCTGATCGCGTCGATCACCTTGATGTTCGATATATGGCCGGGGAGCGGGAGCTGCACAAGGATGCCGTCGACCCCGGGGTTCTCGTTGAGGCTCTTGATGAGATCGAGCAGCTCGGCCTCGGAGGTCGTCGCGGGAAGGTATTTCTCGATCGAGCGGATGCCGACCTCATGGCAGGCACGGATCTTGTTCCGGACATAGACCTGGCTCGCGGGGTTCTCCCCGACCAGGATCACGGCAAGTCCCGGCGCGCGCCCGGTGCGGGCGAGAAGTTCCGAGGCCTTCGCCTTCATCTCGGCGCGGATCCTTGCGGCGAGCGCCTTGCCGTCAATCAGCCTAGCAGTCATATGGTTCTCTCTTTTTTGGTGGGGATGGTGGGGGATGGATGTTCTTCAGGGGGTGCTGTTCCGTCGCGGCCCGGGAAAAGAAAAGGGCGCCCGCTTCAGGGCGCCCCTTGCCTTCGGAGGGAAGCCCCGGACGACTAGCGCCCGTCGCTTCCGGAAGAGTTGCCTTCCAGGAATTTTGCGGGTTGCGACGTGTCGAGGACCACTCTCATCAGGTCTGCGACCGTGCCGGAATTCGTCTTGTCCATGATGCTCGCGCGGTGCGCCTCCACCGTCTTGATGGAGATCCCGAGGTCATCCGCGATCTGCTTGTTGAGACGCCCCGCCACGATCCGCTCAAGCACCTGCTGCTCGCGCGGCGTGAGCTTGGCGAGCAGCGCCTCGTTGAGGCTCTGCCGCTCGTTCTTCATGCGCCGCTCGCGGGCCTCGGTGAGCATGTGCTCGACCTGGGCCTTCAGCGCGGCCTGCTGGAAGGGCTTCTCGATGAAGTCGACCGCGCCTTTCTTCAGCGCGCGGACCGCCATCGGCACATCTCCGTGGCCGGTGATGAAGATGATCGGAAGGTCGGCCTTCCGGGCGAGGAGATGCTCCTGCACTTCGAGCCCGCTCATGCCCGGCATCCGAACGTCCAGCACGAGAACGGCGATCGCGTTCGGGTCGTACTTCGCGATGAAGGATTCGCCGCTGTCATAGAGCTCGACCTTGTAGTCATTCGCTTCAAGAAGCCACCGGAGCGAATCGCGGATGGCGTCATCGTCGTCAACGACGTAGACCGTTCCCTTGGTGTCCTGCGCTGCAGGGTTTGAAAAAACCGTCATGTTCATCCAACCTTATGTGGGAATGCCGGCCGGAGGAAGGGCGGCATCCGCGCCGCGCCCGCTTCCGGCAAAAACTGAAGCATGAATAAGCATACATTGAAAATTTTCTTTTGGGCTTCCGCCTTGGGGGATTTTGGCCCGGGAACCGGCCTTCTGGTCAGGCCTCGGTCACCAGCGCGGGAAGCGTGAGGATGAAGACCGTTCCCCCTCCGGGGTTGTCCTCCACGCGAAGCCTGCCCTGGTGCATTTCGGCGATCGAGCGGCAGATGTTCAGGCCGATCCCCATGCCCTCCGCCTTTGTGGAGAAGAACGGTTCGAAGAGCTTCGCCTTCACGTCCTCGGGGATCCCGGGGCCGTGGTCCGAAACCTCGAACGCCACCTGGCTGCCGAAGCGCCTTGCCGTCAGCGTCACCTCGTGGTTCTCGCAGGGTTCCGCCGCCTCCATCGCGTTCTTCAGCAGGTTGAGCAGGAGCTGCTCCACCATGACGGCGTCGCAAATCACCTCGGGAAGGCCCTGATCGATGTCGAGCTTCACCGTTGCCCTCCGCTTCTTCGCCTGGATCAGGGCGAGCTCCATGGTTTCGTCAACGAGCCTGCCGACCGGGGTCGGGACCATTTCCGGCGCCGTGCGCTTCGCGAAGGACCGGATCCGCTTGATGATCGCGGCAGCCCGCTCGGCCTGGCGCGAAACCTTGTTGAACGCCTCAACGCAGTTCTCCTGGGAGAGCTTTCCCGACTGGAGGAGCGTGAGCGCGGCGGAGGCGTAGTTCGTGATGGCGCCGAGCGGCTGGTTCAGCTCGTGGGCGAGCGAACTTGCCATTTCGCCCATCGTGATGAGCCTCGAGGAGAGTTCCGCCTTCTTCTCCTGCTGCGCGACGAGCTCCTCGTTTTTGCGGCGCTCGGTGATGTCGGTCGCGATCTGGAGACCGGCGGGAAGCCCGTCCGTCCAGACGAGCTCTCGTTCCCGTACGTCGAACCAGCGGCCCGAGGGTTCGTAGAGGCAGGTCCCGGTCGCGGTCTCGCCTGGCGCGGCCTTCGTTCCTGTTCCGGAAAGGAGCGCGACGTGGGGCGCCGGGTCTCCGCCCCAGAGCTGCCGGTAGGTCGGGTTCGTGTACAGGAGGACCTGCTCCTCGCCCCGCCTTCCGAGGACGCTTACCGCGGAGTCGATCGAGTCGAGCACCTTCGTGATCCGCTCGCGGCCGCGTGCGAGCTCGTCCGCGATCTTCTTGTCCTCGGTGATGTCGGTGATCATTTCGAGCCAGCCGATCTGGCGCCCGCCCCGGTCCTCGAGCGGGTTCAGCTCGAGTGACGCGATGAAGGAGGTGCCGTCAGGCCTCCCGACCGTGATTTCGACCGGTCGTCCGGCTCCCTTTTTCTTCGCCTGCTCGTAGACCGCGAGGTAGCGCTCCCTGTCCTTTTCCGGCCAGAAGCTGAACGGCGGCCTCTCACCGGAAACCTGACGGCCGGAGAGGCGGAAAAGCTCCCGGTACGCCCGGTTCGTGTACACGACCTTCCCGCTCATGTCCGTTACCAGAAGCCCTGCCGCGATGCTTTCCGACATCGCGCTCCGGACGACGGATTCGGCGAGCAGGTGGCGAGCCGTGCGGCGCTGCCTGATCTGGAACCCGGCGAGTCCGATGAAGGAGGCGAGAAGCGCAGTGCCGAGCGCGAGGATGAGGAGCGTCGAAATGTCCTTCGCGAAGAGGAAGGGTCGGCTGAAGGGCGCCACGGTGAGCGTGACTGACGGTGGAAGGGGCGGAAGGACGAGGTCGAAGCTTTCGTCCGCGGTCTTCGCGACGGAGGAGGAGGAGAGGAGCTTTTTCCCGTTCACCTTGAGCGAGATCGTCGCCCGGTCGAGAAGCGCGCTCGGGGTCACCTGGTGCATGAAGGAGGCGAGCGAAATGCGGGCGATCACGGCTTCGTTGCTGGCTGCCGCCGGAATGACGAGGCTGATGTACGGGGACGAGCGGTCTCCGTCAAGGTAAGGCTCGGAGAAAAGCGCGGTGTCGCTTTCATGCGCGCGCTTCATGGTTTCAAGCGTGCCGTCGTTCCCGACCTTCATTCCCGAGGGGAGGCTGAGCGCCTCGAACGCGAATCCTGACGCGTAGGAGACGAGAACCGTGTCGCCCTTCACGACGCTCAGCTCGACCACCTCGGGGCGCGACTCCATGAGACGGCGCGCCAGAGCGAGGGATCGCGGCGAGTTCAACTGGTTCCTCTGGTGGAAGACATTGAAGGAAAAGCGCGAGACCGCTTCGCTTGTCGTTGAAAGCCGCGCGTCCACGGTTTCTGCGAGAAGTTCCGCAGACTGCGCGAGATCGTTCCGTTCGTTCGTGCGGTAGAGGTGCGAGATATAGAGCGCCGCGATCACGAAGACCGCGAGGATCACGGCGAGGGCGGCCCAGGGGGCGATCGCTCCGAATCCCTTTTGGGAGGCTTCTCCCGAGTGCGAGAACCCTTCGAAGAGGTTTTCCTCGGTTTTTTGGCTGCGGACCTGCATCTGGATCGCGTCTCCTAAGCTTCTCACCCTCCCCGGGCGGGACGGCACGGTGCTGCGCGGAAAAAGTCTAAGGCTTCCGCCGCTAGAATGTCAGCGGTATCTACTCAAGCGGTGCGTCCCCTATCGGGAAGGCGGAAGGCAAAATGGATCAGAACGAACTAAAGAAGGCGGCAGGGAAGCGCGCGGTTTCCTTTGTCCGGGAAGGAAAGGTGCTCGGTGTCGGAACGGGGTCGACCGTCGACTTCTTCATCGACGCGCTGGCCGAGTCGGGAATCCGCGTCCCGGCCTGTGTTTCGAGTTCCGTGCGATCGACCGCCCATCTTGAGAAGCTTGGCTTCAAGGTGGTGGATCCGAACGAAGTGGAAGGGATAGAGGTATACGTGGACGGCGCGGACCAGATCGATCCGGGCTTCTGCATGATCAAGGGCGGCGGCGGCGCGCTCACCCGGGAAAAGATCCTCGCCTCGCTCGCACGCGAATACGTCTGCATCGCGGACGCTTCGAAGCGCGTTCCGGTGCTCGGGTCCTTCCCGCTTCCGGTCGAAGTGATCCCGATGGCGGTCGGGGTCGTGTCGCGGACTCTCCGAAGCCTTGGCGGGAACCCCGTGCTGCGCGACTTCACGACGGACAACGGCTGCAAGATCCTGGACGTCGCGGGCCTCCGCATCACGGATCCTGTGAAGCTCGAGTCCGAGATCAACCAGATCCCGGGCGTTGTCACGGTCGGGCTTTTCGCCCATCGCGGCGCGGACGTCCTGCTCCTCGCGACGGAGGAAGGCGTGAAGGAGCTGAGGCCCGCCCGGGGATAGGGAAAAAACAGCGGCGCGGCCGTGCTCCCCGTCAGAGGGGAGCGACGGCCCGTGCCGCCGCGTCTGTCCTTGCTTTCTGATTCGCCGCCGGGCGAAGGCTTACTTCGACTGTTCGGGCGGAACGTAGTTGGGAACGGACTCAGGGGAAATCCCCTCTCCGAAGAAATACTTGTCGCACTGGTTCAGCAGGTGCTTCCGCACGTTGGGGTCGGAAAGGTTCAGCTGGTACTCGTTCACCATCATGGTCTGGAGCTGCTGCCAGTTCTTCCATGCTTCCTTAGAAACGTGGAGCCAGATTTTCTTCCCGAGCTCCCCGGGGATTGGGGGATAGTCGAGTCCTTCCAGTTCCTTGCCGAGCTTGATGCACTTAACCATGCGAGCCATGAGTGAGAGTCCTTTCTAGAGGGGAACAGCTGCGACCTGCGTCTTTTCCTCCCCGAAGGGAGACTGCGGACGGGGCGCATTCTTGAATTTTGGCATAGTCTAGCCATCTTCCTGCGGAATTTTGCGGCTTTTGGAAATGAAACTAGGAAACACCGGCAGGAGCCTCTCGGATCTCGCGTCGCTCCTTACATCAGGGAAAAAGGATTCAGAGAAGGAACCGAAGGGGAAGGAGGAGCCCTTCGATCCCCTTCACCCCTTCAAGGCGAAGAAAAAGCGATTGTCCTTTGTCCCTGCCGGTGCAAGGCCGTTCTTCGCGCCGCAGGATGGCGCGGGGCCTTCAGCCGCCTCCCCGCAGGAGGCGAAAAGGCAGGAACCGAGGGCTGAGCGGGCCGGGGCTTCGCTTTACCGGTCGCGCCCGACGAAGCCCGAGTCACTCGCCGCGCGCCCGGTTTCCGGGATCCCGGGGTCGAACCGGGGAAGGGAAGACCGATCAGGCCGGAAAGCCGTGGCCGGGACCCTTCACGTTTCTTTCCGGAAGCCGGACGCCCGGTGCGGCGAACCAAAGGCTGGCACCCGGGCTCCCGAGGTAGGAACGGCGCCCGGATCCCGGGAAGCGGTGCTCCTTCCCGGACGGAAGTCGCCTGAGGGTTCTGCCGGGGAGACCCGCTCCCGCAGGGCGGCCCCAGCCGCGCGCATCGGCGGGAAGCGACGGGAAACGCGGGACGGAGCCCGGAAGGGGGCGGATCCCAAGGCTGGATCCGGATCCTCGAAGCCTTGGGACGCGGGCAAATGCCCGCGCGGCGAAAATCGTGCTGCTTCCGCTGAACGAGTCCGGAACCCGATTCCTCCAGTGGAGCTGATGCCCGGGCTTCCGGTTTCCGCCCGCGCGGACGAAATCGTGAAGGAGATCCGCGAGAACCAGGTCGTCGTGATTTCTGGCGAAACCGGTTCCGGCAAGACCACCCAGCTCCCGAAGCTCTGCCTCATGGCCGGGCGCGGCACGAAGGGGCTCATCGGGCACACCCAGCCCCGCCGGATCGCGGCGACGTCGGTCGCGAAGCGGATTGCCGAGGAACTCCATACGGAGCCGGGAGAAGTGGTCGGCTACAAGATCCGGTTCACCGACCATACATCGCCCGGGGCGACGATCAAGCTGATGACGGACGGCATCCTGCTCGCCGAAACCCAGTCCGACCGCATGCTCCGCGCGTATGACACGCTGATCATCGATGAGGCGCACGAGCGCTCGATCAACATTGACTTTCTTCTCGGCTACCTGAAGCAGATCCTTCCGAAGCGTCCGGATCTCAAGGTGATCATCACTTCCGCGACGATCGACACCGAGCGGTTCGCGAAGCACTTTGGCCGCGATGAGGACCATCCGGCCCCGGTGATCAAGGTCTCCGGCCGTACCTACCCGGTAGAGATCCGCTACCGGCCGATCGAGGACGACGACTCGGAAGACGACCGCACGATGATCGACGCGATAGAAGGCGCCGTGAACGAGCTCGAGATGACGGGACGGGGCGACATCCTCGTCTTTCTCCCCGGCGAGCGCGAGATCCGGGAAACGGCGGATGCGCTTCGGAGGGCCGACCCCCGCGGGACGACGGAAGTCCTCCCGCTCTACGCGAGGCTTCCCGCCGAGGATCAGGAGAAGATTTTCCGGTCCGGCGGGCGCCGGAGGATCGTGCTCGCGACGAACGTCGCGGAAACCTCCATCACGGTTCCGGGGATCCGCTATGTGATCGACACGGGCCTCGCCCGGGTGAAGCGTTATTCCTACCGAAGCAAGGTGGAGCAGCTTCTCGTCGAGCCGGTCTCGCAGGCCGCGGCGAACCAGCGCAGCGGCCGGTGCGGCCGCGTGGCGGACGGGGTATGCATCAGGCTCTACAGCGAGGAGGATTTTTCGCGCCGGCCGGCCTTCACGGATCCTGAGATCATGCGCAGCAACCTTGCCGCCGTCATCCTCCGGATGAAGTCCCTCGGGCTCGGAGACGTGCGCGAATTCCCCTTCGTGCAGGCTCCGCCGTCCCGTGCCGTGACGGACGGCTATGCGATCCTCTCCGAGCTGAACTGCGTCGACGAATCCGGCGACCTTACCCGGATCGGCCGGACGCTCTCGAAGCTCCCTGTCGATCCGAGGCTCGCCCGGATGCTGCTCGCAGCGTCCGAGCGCGGGGCGCTCGCCGAGGTCCTCATCATCGCTTCCGGCCTTTCCATTCAGGATCCGAGGGAGCGGCCGCCCGAGCGCGCAGCGGCGGCAGACGAGGCCCACAAGCGCCTTTCCGACCCGAAGAGCGACTTCCTCTCCTACGTGAAGCTCTGGAACTTCATCGAGAAGGCCTGGCGGGACAAGGAGTCCCACCGGAAATTCGAGGACCAGATGAAGCGCCAGTTCCTTTCCCCGCGCCGCATTCGCGAATGGCGGGACGTCATGGGGCAGCTGCTTGAAATGTCGAGGGGCATCGGCTGGAGGCTAAACACGGCCCCCGCGACCTTCGAGGAAGTGCACTGCTCGCTCCTCACGGGGCTGCTCGGGTCGGTCGGCATGCGGCACGTGGACGCGGACTTCCGGGCGCCTCCTTACCTCGGAGCCCGCGGGATCAAGTTCTGGATCTGGCCAGGCTCCCCACGGGCGAAGAAGTGCGGGGCCTGGATCGTAGCGGCCGAAATCGTGGAAACGTCGCGCGTGTACGCGCGTTGCGTCGCGGACGTCGACCCGGAATGGATCGAGAAGGTGGGAGCTCACCTTATCAGGAAAAGCTGGACCGAACCGCACTGGGAGAAGAAGAGGGGCGAAGTCGTGGCGCTCGAGAAGGGGACCCTCTACGGACTTCCCGTCTACTCCGGCCGGACGGTTTCCTTCTCGAAGCACGACCTGAAGCTCTCCCGCGAGATCTTCATACGCGAGGCCCTGGTCGAAGGCGACATGGACCTGCAGGCGCCGTTTTTCAGGCATAACCAGGCCCTGATCCGGGAAATCCGCGACCTTGAGCAGAAGAGCCGCAGGCCGGACGTGCTTGTTGACGACGAGGCGATCTTCGCCTTCTACGACGGGAAGCTAGGCGCGGACGTCTGCGACGCGGTGTCGCTCGAAACGTGGCGGAAGGAGGCGGAGGCGAAGGAACCGAAGATCCTCTGGCTTACCCGTGACGAGCTGATGCGGCACGGCGCCGAGGGCATCACGCTCGACATGTACCCGAAGACCATGGTGAACGCCGGCATTTCGATGGCGCTCGGCTACTACTTCGACCCGGGCAGCCCGCGCGACGGCGTGACTCTTACCGTACCGCTCTACGCGCTGAACCAGGTGAACGAAACACGCTGCGAGTGGCTCGTTCCCGGCATGCTGAAGGAGAAGATCCGCGTTCTTGTGAAGAGCCTTCCCCCGAGGCTGAGGCGCAATTGCGTTCCGATTCCGGAGTATGCGGACGGGTTCTTCAGCCGCTACGCGATTTCGGGGGAGTTCCCGAAGGAGCCTCTTCTCGAGGTGCTGATCCGGGACCTCCGCGAGGAGAAGGGCGTAGTCTGCGAGCACCGGGACTTCAAGCTTGAGCAGCTTCCTCCCCACCTCGTCATGAACTACCGCGTGGTGGACGAGCACGGCCGGCAGCTCGACATGGACCGCAGCCTCGCGAAGCTGCGGGCCGAGCTTGGCACGAAGGCCCGTGAAACGTTCCAGGGAGTTGCGAACCACGATGCCCGGGTCGTGAATGAGCTTGAGGATTCCATGACGACCTGGTCCTTCGGCGAACTGCCCGAGCTGATGGAAATCCACAGGAAGGGACAGGTGCTCATGGGAATGCCGGCGCTTGTCGACCATGGGAACTCGGTGTCCCTCGAAGTGTTCGACGATCCCGTGAAGGCCGAGGCCACACACAGGGAAGGGCTCCGGAGGCTCTTCAGGATCCAGCTTAAGGAACAGGTCCGCTTCATCGACAAGAACCTGAGGAACCTCCAGAACGCCTTCATGCAGGCGGGGAACGTTCCCGCGATTTCCCGCAGCTTCGAGAATTTCGACGACCTGAAGAACCAGGTGATCGACGGGGCGCTCGAGCGCACCGCCCTTCTTGCCCCTCTCCCGAAGACCCAGCAGGAATTCTTCCGACGGCTTGAAGACACCCGCGGCCGCCTTTCCCTCATCGCCCAGGACCTCGCGCGGCTGCTGGAATCGATACTGTCCGAGGCGTCCGCCGTGCCGAAGCTCCTGAACGGGCTCAAGCAGGAGAAGGAACTGCGCTCAGACATAGAGGCGCAGCTCTCGTGGCTTTTCCCGAAGCGCTTCCTCGTCAGCGTTCCGCACAAGGCCCTGTCAAACTATCCGCGCTATCTCGCGGCAGTCCGGAGGCGGCTCGAGAAGTTCCGCGAGGATCCCTCTCGGGACCGCGAGAGGATGGAGGAAATCCATCGCCTTGAGGCACCGTACTTTCGGCGTCTTTCCGAGCTGAAGGGCCAGAAGGAGCCGAGGCTCGAGGACTTTGCATGGATGATTCAGGAGCTCAGGGTGTCGCTGTTTGCCCAGCAGCTGAGGACGCCGATCCCGGTTTCGGTGAAGCGGTTACAAAAAATATGGAACACAATCAAGTATTGATGAATTCTGTTAACTATTTGAATTAAAAAAATTGGTTATTTCTTTCAGGTAATTTCCGGCGCTTTTTTCCGGATTTTTCCAAATTGCGCGGGCTGGAGATAAAGGCTAGGATAAAAAAGCCTTTTCCCTATCCTCGGCCGTTTGAAACGGCAGAGGCGGAGCGGCTTTTGCGCAATCAGAAGATTCCGAGGCTGATATGTCCTTTGCCCTTAAAAAACTGGTCTGCTGCCTGACAATGGCGTGCTTTGCCCTTGGTGGAACGGCCGTTGCGGCGAAGACCGTGAAGAAAGCTCCGGCAAAGAGCTCCCGGAAGGCGGCGCCTGTCGCCAAGGGAAAGAAAGACCTGAGGAAAATCGCGGCGGCCAAGGCCGCCCCGAAGCGGAATGCGAGGAAGGCGAGGGTTCGCCACACGCTGGCCGCAGACGGACGCGCGGGCGTCGTGAGGGCCTCCCTCCAGCCGGTTCGCAGAGATGCGGCGGATCCCCTGCAGGCACTTATCACCGAAGACCAGAAGCGCGCCCAGGAACTTCGCCAGGCTCCTGACGCTTCGAGCGTCAGGCTGACTGCGGCGAGTGCCTTCATGTTCAATCAGGACAACGGCCAGGTGCTTTTCGAGAAGAACCCCGATGCCCAGCTTCCGATGGCTTCCCTCACTAAGCTGATGACCGCGCTTGTCGTCATGCGCTCGAACCTGCCGATGAACGAAGCCTTCACGGTCGCGCGTGAGGACTACTACCTTCCGTCATCGTCCTTCTCGCGCCTGCGCATAGGAATGACTTTCACGCGTGACGACCTGCTCCATATCGGGCTCACCGGGTCTGACAACCGCGCGATTCACCTCCTCGCCCGCTCGTATCCGGGAGGCCTTCCCGCCTTCGTCCAGAAAATGAACGAAACCGCGAAGGAGCTCGGCCTCAAGAAGACGGTTTTCGAGGAGCCCACGGGACTTTCCGCCGGGAACCGCACAACGGCCCGAGAGATCACGCGGATCGCGGCTGAAGCCTATCGTTACCCGAAGATCCGCGAATACACGACCTCCCCGAAGCTCGAGTACTCGACGCAGGGCGGCGTGATCCATGTCCGCTCGACCAACCGCCTGATCCGGGAGGGAAGCTGGGACATCGGAATGCAGAAAACCGGATATACCGGCGCTGCAGGCCATTGCATGATGCTCCAGACCGAAGTCGGCAGCAGCCGCGTGCTGATGGTCGTGCTGAATTCGACGAGCAACAATAACCGGATACTCGACATGAAGAGGATGCGCGACTGGTACGAGAAGCAGCTCGGCCTGAAGAGCGGCGCCGCGCGTCTTCCCTACAACCTGCTGTAAGGGCAGCTAGCTTGCGGGGCGGCGTTCGGCAGCCAGCCCCTCCTCCGGAAACAAAGAGGCAGGAACCTTTTGGGTTCCTGCCTCTTTTCTTCGTGCGCTCGGCACGAGCGCGTTCTAACGGGTGAAAGTCCCGAGTGCAGGAGGTAGCACCAAGCACACAGCCGGAGGCAAGGGTGTC